>JAITDF010000735.1 GCA_031282705.1 Opitutaceae bacterium
GCCATCGGCGTCGGCGCGTGGCCCGCCGCGATCTTCCACCTCCTCGCGCACGCCTTCTTCAAGGCCCTGCTCTTCCTCGGCGCGGGCAGCGTCATCCACGCCGCGCACCACGAGCAGGACATCCGCGCGCTCGGCGGCCTCGCCCCGCGCATGAAACTCACCTTTGCCGCGTTCTCAATCGGCATGATGGCGCTTGCCGGCGTGCCGTTCGTGTTCTCCGGCTTCTACTCGAAGGAAGGCATCCTCCACGCCGCCGCCCACTGGCAAGTCTCGCACATCCCGCTCTGCATCGGCCTCGCCGCCGTCGTGCTCACCGCGTTTTACATGACGCGCCTCATGGGCAACGTCTTCTTCGGAAAACCCCGCTCGCACGCCGCGGAGCACGCGCGCGAAAATCCCCCGGCGATGACGCTCCCGCTCATCCTCCTCGCCGCCTGCTCCATCCTCGCCGGCTTCCTCGGCACGCCCGCCTGGCCGTGGCTCCAGCAAACCCTCGCCGCCGGCGGCGGCGGTGATTTGGATTCCGCCGCGCCGCGCGGCCTCGCCGCCATCTTCACCGAAGGCGGCGCGCTCATGTGGCTCTCCATCGCCCTCGTCGCCCTCGGCATCGGCGCCGGCGCCGCGCTCTACATCCGCCGCCCGCGCGCCGTGGCCACCGCCGCCGACCCGCTCGAAAAAACCTTCCCCGCCCTCTGGCGCGCCCTCGCCAACCGCCTCTGGTTCGACGAACTCTACGCCGCCACCCTCGGACGCCTCACCGCCGCGCTCGCCGCGTTCGCCGACGTGCTTGACCGCCGCATCATCGACGGCCTCGTGCGCCTCCTCGCCCTCCTCGGACGCGGCGCCGGCTTCGTCAACCGCGAAAGCGACGAGGACATCCTCAACCGCGGCTTCGACCGCGTCAGCGAATCCCTGCGCGGCGCCGGCAAGGCCTATTCCCGCGCCCGGACCGGCGACGCCCACGCCAACCTCGCCGCCATCGCCATCGGCTTCGTCGCCCTCCTCCTCGTCGCCATGCTCGCCGGAACCCTGTGAAAAACAACATGAACCCATTGAAAAACTCATGCGGAAGCCAGGCAGGGCAAGCGTCCTGCTTGCCTGATTGTGCCGCAGGGCAAGCGTCCCGCTTGCCAGATTGGACCGTAGGGCGAGCGTCCCGCTTGCCTGCCGGTGCGCAAAGCGCGCCGCCCCAAGCCGGCGGGAGCATCCTGCTCCCGTCAGGCAAGAGGCAAGCAGGACGCTTGCCCTGCCTGGCTTTCCGCGCCTCCGCGTGAAACCTGATTTTTCAAAGCGCCCTTACACTTAAACTTAAACTTAAACTCCACCTTAAACTTTAATGCCTTTGCTCACCTCCATCATCTTCATCCCCTGGCTCGGCGCGCTGCTGCTTCTGCTCGTCCCGCGCAAAAACGAAACCCTCTGCCGCGCGCTCGCGCTCCTCTTCAGCGCCTCCACGCTCGCGCTCGGCGCCGCCGCGTGGGCCCTGTCCGCCCCCGGCGAAGGCGGCGCCGCAAACGCGTGGAACCGGTTCCAGTTCGTCGAGCAGCACGCCTGGATAGAATCGCTCAACATCGGCTACCACCTCGGCCTCGACGGCGTCAGCCTGCTCCTCGTGCTCCTCACCGGCCTTGTCGGCCCCGCCGCGCTCCACGCCACCCTGTGCGCCGTGCGCGAAGGCCGGCGGCTCGTCTGCATCCTTTTTCTCCTCCTCCAAGGCGCGGCGCTTGGCGTGTTTCTCGCGCTCGATTTCTTCCACTGGTTCATTTTCTGGGAACTCAGCCTCGTGCCCGCGTTTTTCCTCATCCGGCTCTGGGGCGGCGCCGGCGCGGCGCGCGCGGCCTACCAGTTCGTCATCTACACGATGGGCGGCGGCGCGTTCATGCTGCTCGCCTTCGCCGCGCTCTACGCGGTCACCGGCACGTTTGATTTCACCGCGCTGGCGCGCATGGCCCTCGAAGGTTCGCTGACGACCGCCCTCGCCGCCGCCGGCCCCGCCGTGCCGTGGCTGGTTTTCGGCGGCGTGCTCCTCGGCCTCGCGGTGAAAGTCCCGCTCTTCCCCTTCCACACCTGGCTCCCCGACGCCTACGCCGAGGCCCCGGCGGGCGCGTCGATGTTCCTCACCGGCGTCATGTCGAAGATGGGCCTCTACGGCTTCCTGCGCATCCTCGCGCCGCTTTTTCCCGAACAACTCCGCGCCGCCGCGCCCGTGCTCCTCGTGCTCGCGCTCTGCGGCGTCGTGCTCGGCGCGTTTGCCGCGCTGCGCCAGACCGACCTCAAGCGCATGATCGCCTACTCGTCGGTCAACCACCTCGGCTACTGCCTGCTCGCGCTCTTCGCCGCCGCCGCCGCCGGCTCCGCCTGCCCCGCCGGCCCCGCCCATGCCGCCGCGCTCGCCGACCACGACTCCGCCTGCACCGGCATCCTCCTGCAAATGTTCAACCACGGCCTCTCCGCCGCCGCGCTCTTCTATTGCATCGGGATTCTTGAGGCGCGCTCCGGCGGGCTGCGCGGCATCGGCGACTTCGGCGGCGTGCGCAAGGTCGCGCCGGTCTTCGCGCTCTTTTGCGGCGTGGCGATGTTTTCCTCGCTCGGTCTGCCCGGCCTGAACGGTTTCGTCGGCGAGTTCCTCATTTTCCGCGGCGTCTTCGGCGCCGTCCCCTGGGCGGCGGCGGCGGCCTGCGCCGGCCTGCTCGTCACCGCGCTTTTCCTGCTGACCTTCTGGCAGCGCGTCTTCCACGGCCCGGTCGCCGGCGCCTCGGAAAAAGTGACCGACCTCGCCGCCCGCGAACTCGTCGTCCTCGCCCCCGCCGCCGCCCTCATGCTCCTCCTCGGCGTCTGGCCGCAACTCCTTATCAACCTCTTCATGTAAACTCTCCACTCCATGCGGGGGCTTCGCTTGCGAAACCCCCGCATGGCAAAACCGCCGCCGCCACCACATCGCCGCACCGCAAAACTTAAACTTAAACTCTGATGTTACGCGAAGGCGTCCGTTCTCGTTTCTCTCTTTCCTCTTTATCTTTATCTTTCTCTTTCTCTCCCATTCCTTCCATCCCCTTCCTCCCTCTTGACGAAAGAGGAAAGAGAAAGAGGAAAGAAGAAAGACAAAGAGAACGAGGAACGAGAATGGACGCTTCCGCGTAATATCAGTTAAACTCTAAACTCCTTTCCGCATTCCACCATGTCGCTCCTCCCTTGGACCATTTACCTGACCTTTGCCGGCGCGCTGCTTGCCTGGCTCGCGGGCCGGCGCTCGCCCGGCGCGGCCCGCGCCGTCGCGCTCGCCACCGCGCTCGCCGGCTGGGGCGTCGCGCTCGCCGCCGCCGCCGGCTTCACGCCCGCCGCCGCGCTGGTTGACCTCGCCAACTGCCCGTGGATTCCGCAACTCGGCATCCGCTACCACCTCGCGGCGGACGGCATCAGCATGACGCTCGTCGTGCTCACCGGGCTCGCCGCCACCGCCGGCGTCCTCTTCTCGTGGAACATCGACGAGCGCGCCGGCGAATTTTTCGCGCTCTACCTCGCGCTCATCGGCGGCGTTTACGGCGTGTTTCTCAGCGCCGACGCCTTTCTGTTCTTCGTCTTCTACGAAATCGCCATCGTGCCGAAATATTTTCTCATCGCGAAATGGGGCTCCACCAACCGCGAATACGGCGCGATGAAACTCGTGCTCTACTCGTTCGCCGGCAGCGCGCTCGTGCTCGCCGGGCTGCTCTGGGCCTACGCCGGCGGCACGGGCGGCGGCGCGGGCGGCTTCGGCGCGGGCGCGGGCGGCGGCGGCGGCGCGGGCTTCGGGCTCTCGCAACTCGCCGTGGCGGCGGCGGGCGCCCCCTACGGGCACCAGGTCGGCATGTTTGCGCTCGTGTTCACCGGCTTCGCCGTGCTCGCGGGCCTGTTTCCCTTCCACACCTGGGCGCCGACCGGCCACGTGGCCGCGCCCACCGGCGCGTCGATGCTGCTGGCCGGCGTCGTCATGAAACTCGGCGCCTACGGCTGCCTGCGCGTCGGCATCGGCCTGTTCCCGGCGGGGCTGGAGTTTTTCCAGCCCGTGCTCGTCGCGCTCGCCCTCGCCGGCATCATTTACGCCGGGCTGGTCGCGCTCGTGCAGGAGGATTTAAAGTTTGTCATCGGCTATTCGAGCGTCAGCCACATGGGCTTCGTGATGCTCGGGCTCGCCATCGCCAGCCCGCGCGCGGCGGGCGGCGCGGTGCTGCAAATGTTTTCGCACGGCGTCATCGCCGGGCTGCTCTTCGCCGTGGTCGGGCGCATGGTTTACGAACGCACGCACACCCGGCAGCTCGCCGCGCTGCGCGCCCTGCCGCTCTTCCGCCTGCTGCCCTTCGCCGCCGTCGTGTTTGTCCTCGCCGGCCTCGCCTCGATGGGGATGCCCGGCTTCAGCGGCTTCCCCGCCGAGCTGGCCATCCTCGTCGGCGCGTGGCGCTACTCGCCGCTGGTCGCGCTCGCCGCCGCCGCCGGCGTGCTGGTCGCCGCCGCCTTCACGCTGCGCGCCGTGCAACTCTCCTTCTTCGGCGCCACCGGCGGCGGGGGTGGCGCCGCCGCCGATGGCGCCGGTGGTGGCGATGGCACCGGTGGCAATGGCGCCGGCAGCGGCGGCTGCCGCGCCGGCGGCTCCGATGCCGGTGCCGCCGCGCACCCGTTTCCGCCGATCACGTGGCCCGAAAAAGCCGGCGCGCTCCTGCTGCTCGCCGCGACCCTTTTCGTCGGCCTGCGTCCCGGCTTCCTGTTTCACTGGATAAACACCGCGCTTGAGTCGCCGCTCTTCCAGGCGGCGCTGAAAGGAGGCGCATTATGATGAACGCACACCCGCTCCTCGCCTTTATCTGCGACACCGCCGCAACCGCCGCCGGCACCGGCGTCACTACCATCCTCGGCTTCACGTCCGTCTGCGGCGGCGACGGCTACGCCGAACTTTTCCGCAGGCTCGCGCCCGAGGCCGTCCTCGTCATCGGCGCGCTCCTCGTGCTCGGTTTCGACTTGTTTGCCGGCAAACGCGCCGCGTGCGGCGGTCGAGCGACCCTCGCCGCCCTCATCGGCGTCGCCGCCCTCGCCGGCGCGGGATTCGCCGCCGCCTGGATTTCCCCCTTCGCCACGCCATCCGCCACCAATCTCGGCAGTGCGCTTGAAACTTGCACCGCGATTGCCGTCGGCACCCGGCTTGGCGTTTACGTCCTTTCCGGCCTTACGCTCCTGCTCCTGCCCGGCTCGTCGCGCCTGCGCCACCCGGCGGAATACACCGCCATCATCCTCTTCGCCACCGTGGGCTTCTCGCTCATGGCTGCGGCCAGCAACCTCCTGCTCGGCTTCCTCGCCATCGAGCTCGCCAGCCTGTCGCTCTACATCCTCACCGGCTTCGACAAAACCCGCCCCGACTCCGCCGAGGCCGGCCTGAAATATTTTCTGTTCGGCGGCACGGCGGCGGCGTTCATGCTCTTCGGCTTCAGCCTGCTCTACGGGCTCACCGGCAGCATCAATATGTTTGATTTTGCCTATGAAGCGGCAACCCGTTCGCCCCCTTCATCCACTCCGTTGATGCTCGTCGCGCTCGTGATGGTGCTCGCCGGCTTCGGCTTCAAGGTCGCCGCCGTGCCCTTCCACCTCTGGGCGCCCGACGCCTACCAAGGCGCGCCCGCCTCCGCCGCCGCGCTCATCGCCTCGGCCTCGAAACTCGCCGGCATCGCCTTTTTCCTGCGCCTGCTCTGGGGCGGGCTCGGGCGGTTCGCCGGAGATGTTTCAAGCGCGCCCCCCGCCGCCGGCTGGATGCCCGTGGTGGCGGTGCTCGCGCTCGGCTCGCTGCTCGTCGGCAACCTCGGCGCGCTCGCCCAGACCAACGTCCGCCGCCTGCTCGCCTACTCGGCCATCGCGCACGCCGGCGTGATGCTCCTCGGCGTCATCGCCGCGGGCGGGGCCGGCGCCGGCCCGCTGTTCTACTACGTCGCGACCTACGGCCTCGCCACCGTCGGCGCCTTCGGCGTCATCTCGGTCATCGAACGCGACGCGCCCTGCCAGAAACTCGCCGACCTCGCCGGCCTTTGGAAACGCTCGCCGCTGCTGGCGCTGACGCTCTTCGCCTTTGTGCTCTCGCTCGCGGGCGTGCCGCCGCTGGCCGGCTTTTTCGGCAAATTCGCCGTCTTCGCCGCCGTCCTGAAATTAAACGGCCTCGCCGGCCCCGCCGGCTGGCTCGCGCTCCTGGCCATCGCCTTCAGCGCGGTCGCGCTCTATTATTATCTCGCGATACTGAAACAGGCCCTGGTCGCCGCCCCGGCCGGGGACGCGAAACCGGTTTCCGTCCCGGCGCTCCCCGCGCTCTCGCTGGTGCTCTGCGCCGCGCTGCTCCTGCTCCTCGGCCTGTTCCCCTCGCTGCTCCTCTCGCAATTGTAGGCCCTTGGCCCCCGCCAAAAGGCCGGGGCCCCTGTCACGCGGAAACCGGCCCTCCAGTGCTTTTATTCGTTCCCGTTCCGCATTTTCGTTTCTTCTTTCTCTTTGTCTTTCCTCTTTTTCTCTGATGGTGCGCTGAGAAAGATACGCTGCGGAAGAGGTTTTTTGGTCGGGCGGTCCCGCCAAAAACGGGTGTTCTCGGGGAAAACACTTGACTTGCGCTAAATCATTTTAGCCAATCTGGCCAATCTATCCAATCCAGCCTATCCAACCCATCACCGCCAAAAACCTCTTCCGCGTCCCAAAAAACCTTTTCCGCATCCCGCCCGCGTCCCATCAGCATCCCATCCGCAAGTATTTTCCCAACATGAAATTCGCCATGCCATTCCCCGCCAATATCCGGGACGCCATCCTGTTCCCCCGCATGATGGCCGGCCTCGCCGGTCCCGCCATCTTCGCCGTCTTTGCCGGCCTCGCCCACGGCGCCCCGGCGCCGGCGAAAAATTACACCATGCCCAAGGACCTGCCCGCCGGCTGGGAGGAGGACTGCGCGGCGCGCGGCGCGCGCACCATCCATCGGGGCGGCGACCTCCGCATGATCGGCATGCCCGTCGGCGGACTCTGCGCCGGGCAGCTTTATCTGGGGGGCGACGGGCGATTGCTGCTTTGGGATATTTTCAACCGCGTGTATCGCCCCGGCCTCAACGGCCTCACCTACGAAACCCCGCCGGTCCCGGAACGGCTCGTTGATCAGGCGCCCGACCAAGGGTTCGCCCTGCGCGTGAAAGGTGGCGGGCGCGAGGAATGCCGCCGTCTCGACCGCACGGGTTTCGCGGACATCGCTTTCTCCGGCGAATACCCGATCGGCACCGTCGGCTACCGCGACCCCGCGCTGCCGGTCTCCGTCCGCCTCGAAGCCTTTTCGCCTTTCGTGCCGCTGGACACTGACAACTCCAGCCTGCCGGCCACCCTGCTGCATTACACGCTCACAAACGACGGCCCGTCCCCTGTGGAAGCCGAAGTCATGGGCTGGATGCAAAACGTCGTCGCCCGCACGGCCGAGACGCTCATCCCCGTGCTGCGCACCAACCGGGTCGAGGCGGCCGGCGGCAGCCTGTTGCTCCGCCTCGGCGCGAGACCCTGGCGCGGCGGGGAAAGCACGACCGTCGAGCACGCCGACGCGGCCGCGGCCGTTTACGGCCCGCTCCGGACGTTGCGCGATTATGGCGAGATGGGGCTCATGCTCCTCGACGCCGGGCCGGAAGACCGCGCCGTGACCGACTTGCCGGACGGGCTGGAACTGGGACAAATGTTCGCCGCCTTGCGCACCGGCGGGGACGGCAGGGCGCGCGCCGCCGCCCGTGAGACCGGCCGGCCGATGCTCGAATTCCACCGCGCCGCCGCGTCCCGCACCGTGAGCCTTTCCCCCGGCCAGTCGCGGACCATCTCCTTCGCGGTGCTGTGGCATTTCCCGAACCTGTCCTTCAAGGCCTGGGAAAAGGACCCGCAAACGATGCCGCAAGGCCGCCACTACGCGGCGCGCTTTCCGACGCTCGGCGAACTCGCCGCCCATGTCGCCGGGTGCCACGCCGGGCTCTCCGCCCTGACCCGGCTCTGGCGCGACACGTGGTATGACTCCACGCTGCCGTGCTGGTTTCTCGACCGGACGTTCATGAACACTTCCACCCTGGCGACCTCCACCGTTTACCGTTACAAAAACGGGCGCTTCTGGGGCTGGGAGGGCGTGGGCGCCTGCCACGGCACCTGCAACCACGTCTGGCACTACGCGCAGGCGATGGCGCGGCTGTTTCCCGACCTCGAACGCGACGTGCGCGAGCACACCAACCTGGGCTTCGGGCTCAACCAAAAAACCGGCGCCATCCGGCACCGCCATGCCGCGGGCGTCGTGGCCGTGGACGGCATGGCAGGCATCGTGCTGGGCGCGTTGCGCGAACACCAGATGTCGGCGGACGACGCCTTCCTGCGCCGCGTCTGGCCGCGCCTCCGCCTGGTCATGGAAAACCTCATCCGGCGCGACCCGGAGCAAAACGGCCTGCTGGCTGGCGCGCAGCACAACACGCTCGACAGCTCCTGGCACGGCTCGATTGCCTGGCTGAGCGGCATGTATCTGGCGGCATTGCGCGCCTCGGAGGAAATGGCGCTGGAGGCCGGCGACCGGGACTTCGCGCGGACCGCCCGCGCCATTTTCGAGCGCGGCCGCGAGACGCTGCCCCGGCGCCTCTGGGGCGGCGAGTATTTTATCAACCTCATCGACCCCGCGAAGCCCGAGTCAGTCAACAGCGGCACGGGCTGCTTCATCGACCAGGTGCTGGGCCAGGGCTGGGCGTTTCAGGCGGGCCTTGGGCGGGTGTTTCCCGAGGACAAAACCCGCCGCGCCCTGCAATCACTCTGGCGCTACAATTTCACCACCGATGTCGGATCGTTCCGTGCCGCCAATCCCGCCGGACGCCCGCTCGCGATGCCCGGCGAGGGCGGCATGGTCATGTGCACCTTTCCCCGCGACGACTGGGACTACGAACGGGCCAAGGGCGCCGGACGCGGCGCGGGATTCGCCCGCTACCTGAACGAATGCATGACCGGCTTCGAATACCAGGTCGCC
>JAITDF010000752.1 GCA_031282705.1 Opitutaceae bacterium
TAGCGGTGGTGGCTGCGGTTGAACCAGATGGAGAAGCGTTGTTTCACCAGCTTCATGAACTGCGAGATGTCGCCCATGAGCGCGAGCTGGCGTTTGCGCCACGCGTCCGCTTCGGGGCCGCCGGTCTTTAACTGGGCCTCGATCACGTCGAGACGGGCGGCTTGGTAAAGGGTGGGCTTGGGATACATCACGTGGTAGCGGCGCAGCAACTCGACATCGGAAATCTCCGCGGCGGGCGGCACGCGGACGAGCACGTGGAAGTGGTTGGAAAGGATGGTGTAGGTGAGAATCTGCACCCCGCAATAGTCGGCCACCTGCCAGAGCTGTTTGCGGAGGGTTTCCTTCGCGGGATCGTCGAGCAGACGCTCGCCGTTCACCGTCCGGGTCATGCAGTGGTAAACGGCCTCGCCCTCAACCGGGGAGACCTTGATGCGCGCGGTTCTCATGGAAAGTAATAGCGAAAATGGAACGCCGGATGCCTGTCAATATATTTTAACCTGTCCCTTATTGAAATTTCTCAGTCGAAGCAGGCCGGCTGCCCGTCACTCCTCCCGGCCTTTGGCGATGGCCTCCCAGGAGGCGCGCACCTCGGGCGGGAGCGGTTGCGCGGCGAGCCAGCCGGCGGCGGCGGCGGGGTCGCGACGGCGCATCTCGCCATAAATATCGAAAAGCCGCGCCGCCCGCGTGTCCGGGTCGCCGATGGCGGAGGCCAGCGAGGCCGCCAGCGCGGTGTCGCCATTGCCGGCCCACGCGCCGGCGGCGGCGGCCAGCGTCCGGTCGCGGGTGGAGCCGGGCGGGATTTGCTCGATGACGGCCAGCATGGCCGGCGGCTCCACGCCCTTCTCGATGAGCCCTTCGACCACAAGTTGCGCGCGGTCATCCTGAAAATAGCCGGGATTCCGTCCCATAAAATCGAGCAATACTCCCTGCCCAACGTTGTCCTTGACGGTGATGTGCATGGCCGCCCAATGCACCGCCTCCGGGTCGGCGTCCGCGCCGGCAGTTTGCAGAAACTCCGCGGGGCTGTCCTTCGCCCTGGCTTTGTCGCGCAGTTGCGCGCGGATTTCCGCGTCGGGCATGGTTTCCAGCCACGCCTCCGCCGCCTTGCGGTCGGAGCGCGCCCAGGCATCCCAGGAATCATACAGCGTCCTGCCGGCGTCAGCGGACGGCAGGCAGAGTTTCAAAACCTCAAGCGCCTCGTCGGGACTGCCCGAGGAAAACAACGCACTGGTCAGCCGGTTGACGAAGGTGCTGGAAACTCCGCCGGGCGACGCTTGCAGCCGGGCCAGCGCCTTGTCGGGGAAACGCTGGCAGTAGTTGTCCCAACTCCAGAGGTCCATTTGATCGGGCGTCAGCCGCAGGCGGTCGAGCGTGGACTCAAGATGCGGCGAGGACGCCATCAGCAGTTTATGGAGCAGGCCATAACTCGCGCTCCCGTTGAAAAGCGTGTCCCGGTTCCGCTCGCACCACGCCAGCGCGGACGCCGGATCGGTTTGCAGCCACGCGGAGACAAAATCAGCGGCGGCCTTGCTTTTCCCGCTTTCGGGCAGCCGCTCAAACAGGGCCAGCGCCTCGCCCGGCGAGGTGCGCATCAGCGATTGTATGACTTCGCCCAAATAATATGGCTCCCACGGCATCTCATCGGCCAGCGTCGTCTCTCCCGGAATCCCGTCGGCCAGCACCAGCTCCGCCGCCTGCCGCGGAGCGTCGTGCACGAGGTGCGCGAGCACATCATGCGCGACGACGGCCCGGTCGCGCTCGGACAAATTCGCGCGCAGCCACGCGATCACGGCGGGCATGTCCTCGCGCCCGATGCGCGCGAGCGGGAGGGCGCAGGCCTCGTTGCGCCCCGGAAAAACCGCCGCCTCGTGGACGAATTTCAACGCCTCCCAGGCGTCGCGCCGCGCCCACTCCGCGAGACATTCCAGCGCCGCGTTGCGCGCGGGGCCGCCCGGCGCGCCGGCGGCCAGCCAGCGCCCGAGCCGCGCGCGCAATTCGTCCGTGGCGATGTTTTCGAGCAGCCCGCTTTCTGGCGCGCCGCCGCCGCCGGCCCGCGTGTTTTGCGCGGCCTCTTCCGCCGCCGTCGCCGCGCCCGCCGCCCACCCGGCCCGGTGCGCGCGCCCGCCGCCGTTTTCCGCCGGCGGCGGAAACAGCCGCGCCGCGCCAAAGCCCAGCGCTCCGCCGAGCACGGCGCAGCCCAGGCAGCTGAAAACCAGGTGACGGCGGGAGAGTGGCATGATGCCGCCGACGCTACCGCGCCGCCGCCCTCGCAGTCAACGCCGCGACGGGGGATCAGGAATCATCAGGCCTGCGGAGCGCATGCGCCGCCGCGTGTTTTGCCCGGCGTCCCGCCGGACAACAGGTTTTGGCGGGACGCCAAAACCGGCGCCCGGCGATGCGTGCGCCCCCCGGAAATTTGCGCGTCTCTCCATCAAAGAAAGGTGCGGGCAAAGAACCATGACCGCGGGGTTGTTTCCCGGCGCCCGCCCGGCGAAAAACACGCGCAACCTTCCCCCCGCCGCCATCATGCCTTCCTCTCCCGCTTCCTCCATGCCCTCCATGCCCTCCATGCCACGCCGCCGCGCCCGCGCCTGCCGCCGCGCCCCGCGTTTCCCGGCCCTGCTCCTGCTGCCCGCCGCCCTCGCCGCCGCCGCCCTCCAGTTTCCAATCCTTCCCGCGCTCCCCGCCGCGCCGCTCTTTGAAAGCACGCTGCTCTTCCCCGCCGGCGAAAACGACCGCCCCAACCACCGCATCCCCTCGCTCACCCGCGCGAAAAACGGCGACCTCCTCGCCATCGTGGAAAAGCGCAACAGCGGCATCGGCGACATCGGCGACACCGACATCGTCATGCGCCGCAGCACCGACAACGGCCGCACCTGGGGCCCCGCCGAAACCATCTTCGACGACGGCATCAGCACCTGCACCGACATCACCACCGCCGTCACCGACGCCGGCCCCGCCTCCTGCCGCATCTTCCTTTTCTTCCTCAAAAACAAAAAGAAATACGCCTGCATCCACAGCGACGACCACGGCGCGACATGGGTCTTCGACGGCATGAACCCCAACCCCGGCTGCACCCACCTGAAAATGCCCTTCCTCATCCACGACCAAGTCACCGTCAACGACCACGCCGCTCGCACCGGCTGGGACTACCTCGACGGCGCCGCCTCCAACAACACCGCCGACCAGCCCGCCGCGCCCGCGCCCCCCGCCACCTCCCAAGCCACCGAATGGGAGCGCGACTGGACGCAACGCTACGGCATCGGCCCCGGCAACGCCGCCATCCAGCTCAGGCGCCAGCCCGCCCCCGCGCTCAACGGCCGCATCCTCGTCTCCGCCCGCCACCGCGAGCGCGCCGGCGGCACCGGCGCCATCCAGACTTGGGCGCACGTCTTCCACAGCGACGACGGCGGCGCCACCTGGCGGCTCGCCCCCGCCGCCACCCGCATCCTCCAAAACGGCAGCGAATCCCAGCTCGTCGAACTGCCCGACGGCACCCTCTACCTCAACGCCCGCAACGAAACCGCCGCCGACCGCGACGCCGACGCCACCTTCCGCTACGCCGCCATCTCCACCGACGGCGGCGCCACCTGGACCGCCCCCGCCAACGCCCCCGGACACAAGGACACCGCCCTCGTCTCCACCCCCTGCCACGCCGCCGTCGAACTCTACGAAACCCCCGCCAACCCCGCCGACCCCGCCAACGGCACCCCCCTCTTCGCCAACCCCCTCAGCCGCCACCGCGAGGAAGACCACCCCTACGGACGCTACCGCATGAGCATCCGCCGCGGCGCCATCGCCCCCGCCGCGCCCCCCGGCGCCATCACCTGGCGCGACGCCAAAGTCATCTACCCCCACCCCGCCTCCTACGCCGACCTCGCCATCCTCGCCAACGGCGAAATCGGCCTCCTCTACGAACGCGGCGACCCCGGCGCCAACAGCTACTGGAGCGAACTCCACTTCGCCCGCCTCAACCTCGAATGGCTCGACACCCCCGCCGCCCGCCCCGCCACCGTCCCCCTCCGACTCGCCAGCCTCTTCTCCGAAGGCATGGTGCTCCAACGCGGCAAACACGCCCCCGTCTGGGGCTACGCCTCCGCCGGCGACACCATCACCCTCCGCTTCGCCGGCCAGACCCAGACCGCCACCGCCGACGCCGACGGCCGCTGGCTCGCCGTCCTCGACCCCATGGACGCCAGCGCCACGCCCCGCGACATGACCGTCACCGGCCCCCCCATCACCGGCGCCGCCCCCGCCCCCGGCCCCGCCGCGGAAAACACCATCCGCGTCGGCAACATCCTCGTCGGCGACGTATGGCTCGCCTCCGGCCAGTCCAACATGAACTGGGACCTCAACATGCTCGCCCGCGAACACCCCGGCGAAGCCCCCGCCATCCACGCCGATATCGCCGCCGCCACCCACCTCATCCGCCAGTTCGAAGCCCTCGGCGCCACCGGCTCCGGCGCCGACACCTTCGGACGCCACGAACCCGACGACAACGTCACCGGCACCTGGACCTGGAGCAGCCCCAGCACCCTCACCACCGGCAACTTCTCCGCCACCGCCTGGCATTTCGCCCGCGAAATCCAAGCCGCCGCCACCGCGCAAAACGCCGCCGCCGGCGCCGGCGCCGTCCCCGTCGGCATCATCAACGCCACCGTCGGCGGCACCGTCATCGAAGCCTGGGCCGACCCGCAAACCCTCGACGACCCCGCCCTCGCCTTCGCCCGCGAAGACTGGCCGGGCAAAAACCGCCGCGACACCGCCTCCAACCTCTACAACGCCCTCGTCGCCCCCCTCGCCCCCGTGGCGCTGAAAGGCTTCATCTGGTATCAAGGCGAACACAACGCCACCCGCCCCGCCGCCTACGCCGCCCTCTTCCCCCCCTTCATCGACGGCTGGCGCGCCCGCTTCGGCGCCCCCGCCGCGCCCTTCTACTTCGTCCAGCTCCCCAACTACAACGCCGGCTCCGCCGACTGGCCCGCCCTCCGCGCCGCGCAAGCCGCCGCCCTCGCCCTGCCCGCCACCGGCATGGCCGTGGCCATCGACATCGGCGACGACAACAACCTCCACCCCGCCAACAAACGCGAAGCCGGCCGCCGCCTCGCCCTCCTCGCCCGCCACCACGACTACGGCGAAACCACGCTCGAACCCTCCGGCCCCGCCCTCGCCGCCGCCACCCTCGCCCCCGCCCCCGCCGCCGCCGCTCCCGCCGCCGCCATGAAAACCCTCAACGCGGGCGGGGGAATAAATGGCAGACTGTCGGGCTTCGCCCTCGAAACCCCCGTCAAAAGCGGTGACAAGTCACCGCCCTCCAAAAAAGCTCCGCCGCCGTATTATGGAGTGCGGCGACTTGTCGCCGCTTTCGACGGGGCAATTTATTGCCCCGCCCCGTCCGCCGCCGAAGCCACCGCCGCCGCCGCCATTCCCACCCCCGCCGCCGCCTCTTCCGCACCCGCCCCCGCCGCCAGTGCCGCCAGCATCGTCGCCCCCGCCGCCGGTGCCGCCGTTCTCGCGGCCACCGTCGTTCCCATATCTCCCATATCTCCCATTTCTCCCATCGCCCCAGCCCCCGCCGCCCCCG
>JAITDF010000039.1 GCA_031282705.1 Opitutaceae bacterium
CCGCGCCCGCCGAAGGTCGCGCCGGGGGCGACATTCACGGCGCCGCCGAGCGTGCCGCCGGCGAGGAGCATCGCGCCGGTGACTTCGATGCTGCCTTCGTAGGCCGGGCTGTTGCCGGAGAGGAGGAGCGTGTCGCCGGGGCCGCCTTGGGCAAAGACCGCGCCGGCGCCGCCCGTGAGCGCGCCGGCGTGGGCGAGCGTGCCGCCCTGGGTGTCGAGCACGGCGGTTTTGCCGGGGGCGATGAAGATGCCGGCGGCGAGCGTGCCGGTGACGGCCGCGCCGGCGGCGCGCAGCGTGCCGGTGTTAACAAAACTGATCGTGGCGCCGGCGCCGACGCGGAGTTGGTTGACGTCGTTGAAAACAATCACGCCGCCGGACCCGGCGTCGTCGCCGATGTCGATGCCGCCCTCGAACAGGTTTCCGCCGGTGTTGGCGAAGGCGAGGGCGCCGGCGCCGGTCTTGACGAGTTTTCCGGCGGCGGTGTCGCCAAACTCGGCCGCGCCGGAGTTGCTGATGTAGCGGGTGCCGCCCGTGATGCCGCCGCCGCCGGTGAAGGTGTATCCGTCTTCTGATACGAGCATGTCGGAGACGTGCACCGCGCCCGTGACCGCGACGGTGCGGCTGCCGGCGGCGGCGGTGTGGCCGAAGCGCACGCGGTCGCCGCCGGCGTATTGGCCCGCGCCGCCGCCGCCACTCCACGCGCCGTCGTTTGTCCATTCGGCGGCGGCGCCAGTCCATGCGAGTTCGCGCGAGATGTCGGCCATGGTGGTGAGGATGAGTTTGTCGGTGTCCGCCACGGTGAGCGCGCCGGACTGGCGGCCGCTGTTTTCGATGAGGAGGCTGAGGCCGGTGGAGAGGCTGGCGACGCCGTCCAGCCCGGCGATCACGGCGAGGGTGTAGGTGCCGGTCTGGAATGCGCCGATTTGCACGGTGCTGGTGTTGACGAGGGTGAGGCCGCCGGCGGTGATCCGGTCGCTGACGCAGGCGCCGTTTTGCAGGCCGAAGAGGTCGAACTTGAGCGTCGCGGTGTCGAGCGTGAGGGTGCCGCCGAAGGCGAGGGTGCCGGAGGCGGCGGCGGAGAGGCCGATGTCGATGACGGCGCCCGCCGCCGCGTTGACGGCGCCGCCGCCCGCCGTGCCGGCGCCGGCGAGGGTCGCGCCGGGGGCGAGGGCGAGGGCGCCGCCGAGCCGGGCGTTGTCGAGGGTGAGCCGGCCGGCGTTGACCTGCGTCGCGCCGGCGAACGCGCCGCTGTCGCCGGCGAGGGTGAGGGTGCCGGCGCCGGTCTTGGCAAACGTGCCGGTGGAGGAGAGCGCGCCGGTGTGGGTGACGTCGTGGGCCTGCGTGTCGAGGATGAGGGTCCGGCCGGCGTCGATGGCGATGGCGTTGGCGAGGGCGGCGGGGGCGGCGATGCCGGCGTCCGCGCGGAGGGCGGCGTCGCCGATGACCTGGATGCCGGCGCCGGTGGTGTCGATTTGGGCGGCGCGGGTGAAGGCGAGCGTGCCGCCGCCGAGCGCGATGCCGCCCTTGAAGGTGTTGGCGCCGGAGTTGGAAAAGGTAAGCACGCCCGCGCCCGTTTTGACGAGCCGGCCGGTGGCGTCGGTGATGCGGTCGGGGTCGCTGTCGTCGTTGAGAATCACATTTCCCGGATCGGCGGCGAGACCGGCGGCGCCGTCGAAGGTGAGATTCGCGGCACTGTCCACGGTCATGTCGGCGATCTTGATGCCGGCGGCGCCCGCGAGCGTGATGGTGGTGTCGGCGCCGTGGTTGAAAATGACCCGGTCGCCGGGGGCGAATTTGGTCACCGAGTCGGAGCCGGTCCAGTTGTCGGCGGCGGTGTTCCATGTGCCGGAGGCGGCGTTCCAGGTGAGGGCGCGGGAGATGTCGGCGCCGGCGGTGAGGGTGAGGTCGTCGCCGGACACGCCGAGCGTGGCGGTCTGGCGCGCGCCGGCGACCTGTTCGACGCCCGCGATGGTGATTTTGGCGGTGTCCTTCAGGTCCTTGATGCCGCCGAGATTGTAGGTGCCGGCGACCAACGAGTTGATGTCGATTATGCTGGTGCCGCCCGTCTGGGTGACGGCGCCGCTGACGAGAAACCGGTCGCTGGCGCCGCCGGAGAACAGGTCGAAACGGAGGATGGCGCCGTCGCCCAGGTTGAGATTTCCATCGAGCGTGAGCGACTGCGCCGCGGTCGCGCCGTCGGCGCCGATCTGGATGATCGTGCCGCCGTCCGCGGTGACGGAGGAGACGAGGCCGGCGAAGGTGCCGGTGGTCGTGAGCGTGCCGGCTCCGGCCAGGGTGGCGCCGGAGGCGATGGTGATCGCGCCGCCGAGCCGGGCGTCGTCGCGGCCGAGGATGACGCGGCCCTGGTTGATCGCCACATCGCCGAGGAAGTAGGAATTGTCGGCGTTAAGGACAAGGTCGCCGGCGCCGGTCTTGAGCAGTCTGGCGGCGGTGCCGGAACTGGCGATGGAATCATGGGCTCGGTTCGCGGCCGCACCGCCGCCGATGGCGAGGGTGACGCCGGCGTCTATATTGAAGCCAAGCGTGCCGGCGCTGTTGGCATAATAAAAACCGCCCGCCGAGGCGGTGGCGACGAGCGGGGTGCCGGCGGCCGGGCCGGCGAGGTCGGCGAGCGTGACGGTCGCGCCGCCCGCCGCGTAATTGCCCGTGTATTCATAATAATTTCCGCCGGCGGCGGTCAGGTGGAATGTCATCGAAAAGCCGTCGTTGAGACTGTTGAAAACGGCGCCGCCATTGCCGGCGGCCCAGTTGTCCTTGAAGGTGACGTTGCTGGCGGTGAGCATGACATCCCGCACCCCCGCCACCGTGGAGACCGCGCCGCCGTTGACGCCGGCGCGGTTGTTTTCAAAGTGGACGCCATCGAGGACGCCCGCTGCGCCGGTCCCCTGCAAGCCGAGCGCGCCCATGGGGCCGGGCGAGTAATTGCCCAGGAAAGTCCCGCTGGTTATGAAGATTGTGCCGCTGGTGCGGATCGCCCCGCCGCCGCCGGTGTTTTCAGTATAATTGTTCTCAAACAGAACATTCTTCAATGTGATTGGGGACGAGGCGTTGTTGACCATGATGACTCCGCCGAAGCCCGTGGCATGGTTGTTTTTGAAATCGGCGTTGGTGATTTTCAGCATTCCGTTGGCGTTGTTTGAGGCCAGGGTGAAAAAGGTGCCGTTGCCCGAGCCCGCGATATTTTGCACCAGCAGCCGGCCCGTGCCGTCCGGACCGGACGGGCCTATTTCCAGCGTGACAAAGGTGTTGTTGTTTCCAGCGGGTCTTATCAGGGCGTTTTCCGCCGTCCCGGTGCGTGCAAACGTCAGCGTGGCGCCATCGGCAATCTCATAGGCCAGCGTGCTGCTTGCGGCGATAGTCTTGGTGCCGGCGTCGAAGGAAATCGTGGTGCTTGTGTCAATGGGGACGGTTTCATTTGCCGCGCGGGACATGGCCGGCGCGGCAAGCAGGGTGACGATCGCCAATAAACGAATCATTTGCTGGCAATCAGTTGAAAGGATAGGCGAGGCGTTTATCTTCATGAGGGCGGATGGTCTCCAAGGTTGGAATCGGTATGCGATGATTATTGCCGGTTGGAACGGTGCATATGTGGGAAAACAGGATGTATGTATGAAGGGATGAGGATGAATTCCGATGTGAGGGAGAAGCGGGAGCGAGACTGCAACATGGAGCAAATTCCCGCAAAAAAAAGCCATTTATGGAGGTGCTTTTTGTGAACCTCCGGGACACGGGAGCAAAACGACGGCATCCGGCAGGTTCGTTGGAAGGGTTACTTTACTTTTGTTAATCACGGAGGCACGGAAGAGCGGAAACACGGGGGAATTTTGAAACAGGGATGGTTTTTCCGTGATTAATTTATGGGTTCGGTTTTATTGAACGGAATGAAACAAAGAGAACGAAGAAAAACCTTTCATTGCGCATGTCTTCTTTGTTTTTATCTTCGTTGCCTTTGTTTTCTTCTGTTCAAAATAATGGTTCACTATTTTCACATGAACACGTCAGCGGATGGCATTCCCCAACGCAGGTCCCTGGTGGCCCAAACGATCAAGGTCATCAAGGCGGGCATTGATAAAAACTTCTGGCATGAGTGGCTGCCCGGCGAGCGCGTCCTTTCCGAGGCGATGCAAGTGAGCCGCACCACGCTGCGCAGGGCCATCCGGGCCTTGGAGGAAGAGGGTGTGCTCCGTGCCGCGCATCCATTTGGGACGCGCATCGTGGCGGAAGGGACTAGACCGGCCCGCCGGGAGGGAAAAACATTCTCGGTTGGTCTTCTGGTGCCGGTCCCATTGGTGGAATTGCGGCCCAAGGTCGCCGTGGCCATTGACGAATTGCGCGAGTTGCTTGGTGAAAGGGGCTATCGGCTGCGTCTGTTTCATAGCGGGCATTATTTCACATCAGGCGCCTTCACACGGCTGGAGCGCCTTGTGACCTCCAATCCCCATGATTGCTGGGTGCTGCTGCGGGCTCAGGAAAAGACAAAGCAGTGGTTCCATGACCGCGGCGTGCCCGCGGTTGTGCTGGGCACCTGCGTCCGGGCCGCCCGGCTGCCTTTTGTGGATTTGGATTACCGGCGGATTTGCCGCCATGCGACCACGCAATTAATAAAGCTCGGGCATGAGCGCATCGTCCTGCTGATTGGCGAATCAACCCGCGGCGGTGACATCGCAAGCATCGAGGGATTCCAAGAGGCGCTGGCGGGCCGCAAAAACAACACCGGCAAGGGGCGGGCAATCCGGGTTCATTTCTCTTACGAGGCCATGCATTCCCTGCTCAAGCGATTGTTTGCAAGGACGCTTCGCCCCACGGCGCTGTTGCTGCCCGATCCTTACTATTATTTGCTGGCAATGACTTATCTGCGGGACATGGGATTGCGAATACCGCGCGATGTTTCGCTTCTGTGCCGTTCCGACGATATATTTTTGGAATATATAACACCGAGGCCGACGCGTTATTTGTTTGATTCCTCGGCTTTTTCCCGCAGCCTTTTTGACCTGATTATAAGGACGATCAACAAGGAGCGGAATGTCGCGGGCAAGTCCGTCCTGATCATGCCGCGATTCGAGCCTGGGGCGACGATTGGCCCTCCGGGCGGAAAACAATGGCCGCGCTCCGAAAAGACCAAAGGCATCGCCCTTTAATCTGTCGCATTTTTTGGGATTGCAACCTGATGGGTTGCACTTCCGGGACTCGCGCTATTTTTTGAGTTTGAGCGCGGGCCGCGCGTGATGCCGGCCCGCGGATTCGATGGCAAGGTCGAGGTGTCATGTGCCGGCAGGGAGCCATGCGGCGATTTTTTCAGGCCATGCGATGGCGAAGCGCCACGGGGTTTCCAAAAAATCCCCCAGCATGAGCGACTCGATCTGCGGTCGTTTTCGCGCAGGCAGGCGTCGGGATGCACAGGCATGCGCGTAGCGACGATTGACCGGTTAGCCGCGGGTTTTCAACCCGCGGACTGATTGCGGGCTTTTTGCGGGCATTCGGCCCGAAGCAGGTTTGGTTTCGAGCGGAACGACAGCCTGCCAGTCCGCGGGACGGCGGAGCCGCGTGGCATCAAGGAGACAGACTTTTTGGGGGAGGCTGGAGCGGCACTTTGGACCACGTGCGCTCAGCCCAATTCGCGTTCGAGCCAGCCGGCGACGGTGCCGCCAGCGGGGGCGCACAGGATTTCGCGGAGGCGGGCGGCGTGGCGGGCGGTTTGCGCGGCACGGGCGGGGTTGGCGAGGCAGTCGCGGAGTTCGCGCGCGAGGGCGCCGGGGTTCGCGGCGGCTTGCAAATATTCGGGATACATCGGCTCGCGGAGGAGCAGGTTCGCGATGCCGAGCCATTGCACGTTCACGAGCATGCGCCCGAGCAGCCAGGTGACGGGGTTGGCGCGGTAAACCACCGCGCCGGGAATCGCCGCCAGCGCGCAATGCATCGACATGGTGCCGGAACTCGTCAACACGGCCGACGCCGCCACCTGCCCGCCAGTCGGCACGAGCGTCACCCCGGCGGGAAGCCGGAACGAACGCAGGACCCGCAGCACCGTTTCGCCGGGATAAATCACCACCGCGGGCGGGCGTTTTTCGCCGAGCCGCCCGTAGCCGGCGAGCAGGAGGGGGAAGATGCGGCCGACGGCCTGTTTGCGGCTGCCGGGCAGCAGCAGCAGCGGCCCGGCGGGATCGTAACGCACCGGCTCCTCGTGCCCCGCGGCGACAAAGGGGTGGCCGACAAACTCCGCCTTCAGCGCCGTGTCCGCGTAGCAATCCACCTCGAACGGGAAAATCACCGCCAGCGCGTCGAGCCAGCGCGCCATCTGGAAGCGGCGCCCGGCCTTCCACGCCCAGATTTGCGGGCTGATATAATAAAGCGTCCTGATGCCGCCGCCGCCCTTGGCGGACAGGCCGCGTTTGAACATGGCCCTGGCGAGGCGCAGGTTGAAACCGGGGTAATCGACAAAACACACGGCGCGCGGCCTGTGCTCCTCGATCCACCGCAGCGTCCCGTCGAAAAGCATCCTGAAGAACGAAAAGTTTCTCAGCACCTCGACGAGGCCGACCACGGACGACGCCGTGAGGTCGTGCAACACCTGCGCGCCCGCCGCCGCGAGCGCCGGGCCGCCGAGCGCGGCGAAAGCCAGGCCGGGGCGGCGCGCGCGCAATTCCCGCACCATGCGCGCCGCGTGCTGGTCCCCCGAGTGCTCGCCCGCGACGATGAGCACGTCAACGCGCCCGCCGCGGGGAGGCGGCAGGCGGAAGGGAAGGGAGGCGGGCGAGGCGGAAGGCATCGTGGTTGGCATAGTGGCTTGGGCGCGGTCGGACGGCGGGGGAATCTGCAAAGAAAATCCGTCGCGGGCAATAACAAGGGGTGCCGTTTTCCGAAAAGTTGCGCGCCGAATCGTGCCGGCGCCGGTCGGGAAAAACTGGCGGGCAGTTTGAATTATTGATGTTACGCAGTCGGC
>JAITDF010000065.1 GCA_031282705.1 Opitutaceae bacterium
CGTTGGCGTCGCCGCCGCTGCCGTCGCCGGCTTGGTCGCTGCCGCCGGCCTGGTCGCCGCCGGCTTGATCGCTGCCGTCGGAAAGGATTTCGTCCGTGTCTTCGTTTTCGTCGCCGGAAACTCCATCCTGCCCGGCATCGGCATCTCCGGCACCGGTCGCGTCGGCGGGGGCCTCGGCGGCGGCGGAGGTTTCGGCGGCGGCCGGGGCTTCGCCGGCGGCTGGGACTTCGCCGGCGGACGCGGCGACGGGGTTTTCCTCATCCTCATCTTCCGGACGCGCGGGCGGAGCTTGTTCGTGGAAGCGCGCAAAGAGATTTTGGATGTCTTTGACCGAAAGCGGCTGGCTGGAGGAAAAAAGCAGTGCGCGGAGCACCTTTTGCAGATTGAAGGCCATTGCGAAAAGAGCCGCCCAGTGAATGCGGCGTGCGCCGGGTGAAGCAATCACGAAAAACAGGAGGCGGCGTTTGCCGCGGATGCGATTCAAAGCGGCACCCCGCCACCCCGCCGGAATCTTTCGTCGTTCCTCGTTCCTCGTTCGTCGTTCCTTTTTCCTCTTTCCTCTTTCTCTTCCCCTCCCCTGCTCGCACCTGACGAAAGAAGAAGATAAAGAGAGAGGAAAGAGAAAGATGGGCTGACTTGCTTTGAATTACACCCCGTAAACGCGCAAACGCCTCCCCCGCCCCCGTTTTTTTCAATGGCCACCCGCCCCGCCCCCGTCTAGCGTGCGTGCCTTTGCTCAAGAACAGCAACCCGTTCCCACGCATTTCAGGCACCCAATGAAAATCGAATTACGCAGCTCAACCAGCACCCAAGGCCGGCGCATGGCCGGTGCCCGCGCCCTCTGGCGCGCCAACGGCATGAAAGACGGGCAGATGGGCAAACCCCTCATCGCCATCGCAAACTCGTTCACCCAATTCGTCCCCGGCCACACCCACCTCCACGAAATCGGGCAGATGGTGAAACGCGAAATCGAGGCCCTCGGCTGCTTCGCCGCGGAATTCAACACCATCGCCATCGACGACGGCATCGCCATGGGCCACGACGGCATGCTCTACTCGCTGCCCTCGCGCGACCTCATCGCCGACTCCGTCGAATACATGGTCAACGCCCACAAGGCCGACGCCCTGGTCTGCATCAGCAACTGCGACAAAATCACCCCCGGCATGCTCATGGCCGCCATGCGCCTCGACCTGCCCGCCATCTTCGTCTCCGGCGGCCCCATGGAAGCCGGCGAACTCGGCGAACACCGCCTCGACCTCATCGACGTCATGACCGGCGCCGCCGACGCCGCCATCACCGACCCCGAAATCGCCGCCATCGAACACGCCGCCTGCCCCACCTGCGGCTCCTGCTCGGGCATGTTCACCGCCAACTCGATGAACTGCCTCAACGAAGCCATCGGCCTCGCCCTCCCCGGCAACGGCACCATCGTCGCCACCCACAAAAACCGCGCCCGCCTCTTCCGCGACGCCGCCCGCCTCATCGTCCAAAACGCCTGGAAATACTACCGCGACGGCGACACCTCCGTGCTCCCGCGCGCCATCGCCACCAAGCAGGCCTTCCTGAACTCCATGGCGCTCGACATCGCCATGGGCGGCTCCACCAACACCATCCTCCACCTCCTCGCCATCGCCACCGAAGCCGGCGTGGATTTCACGATGGACGACATCGACGCCCTCTCCCGCCGCGTCCCCTGCCTCTGCAAAGTCGCCCCCAACACCGCCAGATACCACATCCAGGACGTGAACCGCGCCGGCGGCATTCTCGGCATCCTCGGCGAACTCGCCAAAGCCGGACTCGTGGACACCACCCTCAAACGCGCCGACGGCCTCACCCTCGCCCAGGCCATCGCCGCCCACGACATCACCGCCTCCCCCCCCCCCCCCGAAGCCCGCCGCATTTGCGCCTCCGCGCCCGGCCGCCGCTTCAACCTCGTCATGGGCTCGCAGGAAAACACCTTTGACACGCTCGACACCGACCGCGCCGCCGGCTGCATCCGCGACATCGGGCACGCCTACACCAAGGACGGCGGCCTCGCCATCCTCAAAGGCAACATTGCCCGGAAAGGCTGCGTGGTGAAAACCGCCGGCGTGGACGCGGCCATCCTCAAATTCAGCGGCACGGCGAAAGTCTTCCACTCGCAGGAAGCCGCCGTGCAAGGCATCCTGCTCGACCGCGTGCGCTCGGGCGACGTGGTGGTCATCACCTACGAAGGCCCGAAAGGCGGCCCCGGGATGCAGGAAATGCTGTATCCGACCTCCTACATAAAATCGAAACACCTCGGCAAACAATGCGCCCTCATCACCGACGGCCGTTTCAGCGGCGGCACCTCGGGCCTCTCCATCGGGCACATCTCGCCCGAAGCCGCCGCCGGCGGAGACATCGCGCTGGTGCGCGACGGCGACATCATCGACATCGACATCCCCGCCCGCGCCATCAACGTCCGCCTGCCCGCCGCCGAACTCGACACCCGCCGCGAGGCGGAAAAGTCCAAAGGCAAACTCGCCTACACCCCCACCCGCGACCGCCCCATATCAAAAGCCCTGCGCGCCTACGCCAGCATGGTCAGCAGCGCCGACCTCGGCGGCGTGCGCGTGGTGGAGTAGCATTGTGAATTTTAATAATAAAAATAACAACCCAACACAGATGAACTATTCGAACACATCGCCCTGCTCGTTGCGTAGAGCGGAAATCCTGGGCCGATTCAATTCAAGGGCACTTTGAAAAATTAACTTTTGACCAGAAACGATAATAATAATGGCAACAGTGGGAAATAATTCACGGGACAGGAGGTTTGTTGTCTTGTTTGGTGCCCGTGTGTTGGCACCCGGACGGCTGTTG
>JAITDF010000118.1 GCA_031282705.1 Opitutaceae bacterium
TTGCAAAAACAGTGCCCCCCCGCCCCCGCCCGTTTTTTGCCCCCCCCCATCCCCCCCCCGCCCTCCCCCCCCCCCCCCCCCCCGGCGAACGCCATGCCTCCCCTGCCTCCCATTTTCCCGCACCCGCCGCGGCCCGGCCGTCCCGGAGGCCGTCCCTCCCAAAGCACCCTCCCAAAGCTCCGAACGCCTCCGCGCGACATCAGCCGGGGAAAATATCAAACTGTATGAATTTTATGGTGCTTGCCTCAAAGATTGGGAACGTAAAAATCACGTGCTTGTCCCACACACGGCAAAAAAAAGGTGCTGGATGAAACATGGGTGAATTTAAGACTTGTGTTTTGCGAAGGCGTCTTTTTCAGTCGTCAATGCCTTGTTTGCCCCAAGGCACAACAAACTATAAACAGAACGAAAGACTATGAAAAAAGTTGCAATCCTCCTCTCCTCGCTCGTGGCCGGCGTGTCCATGCTTGCGCAGAGCAACGAGCCGTCCTCCTCTTACAAGGTCTCCGCGGACTTCACGTATGCCAATGAATACGTGTTTCGCGGAATCAAATCCGCTGGCAACAGCTTCCAACCCTCGATTGAGGTGACGATTGACGAGTTCTACGTTGGCTTCTGGACCAACCAGCCCGTCACCAAGAATCAGGAAAACGAGTTGGACATCTACGTCGGCTACAAGCAGCAGATCACCGAAAATCTCCAGCTCGACGTGGTCGCCACCTATTACTGGTATCCCGAGGCCCGCACCTTCGGCACCAAAAAGACCTACGAGGCGGGCGTCGGGGCGACCTACAACCTCCGCGGCCTCTCCTTCAGCGCCTACGGCTACTACGACTTCCGCCTCGAAGCCACGACGCTCCAAGCCTCGGCCGGCTACAGCTTCCCGCTTGAGGCGCTCGGCACCTCGCTCGACTTCAATGTGTATCTCGGCACCGTTTCCGCCCGCGACACCGATCCCGACGCCCTGCGCACCGGCGTGAAGGAAGCCTACAACTACTACGGCGCCGACCTCACGCTGCCCTATCGCCTCAACGACAACGCCATCCTCCACGCCGGCATCCACTATGCCAGCAACGACGGCGAGCCGCTTTGGGCGGACGACAACAAGCTCTGGTTCACCCTCGGCCTGACGGTCGGCTTCTAATCCCAGCCGCCGCGTCCCGCGCAAAATTCGACCCGCCCCTTCCATCCCGCCCCTCCGCAACGAGGGGCGGGTTTTTATTCCCCGATGCGGCGCGGCGGCGCCGGATTGCGTGGCGGCGCGGGATTGCGCGGCACGGGCGTCCCCACCCGTGTTTTCGGGTGCCGCCGCCGACGACGACTGGCGGCGCGACAGGTCGCGTCGCCCGCCGCCCACCTCCGACGGCGTCTTCGCCCTCACCCGGCTCCCGCGGCGGCGCGCAATTCCGCGCGCGTCAGGCACTCGCCCAGGCGCGCCTCGGCGATCCGCACGTGCACCACCTTCTGCCAGCGGTGCGGCACAAACACATGCAACACCCCGTCCACCGCGGTCACGTCGGCATAGGAACACTGGTAGTTCGGATTCGCCGGCCTGAGCGTCTCGTCGAGCGCGTTGGCCAGCAGCAGGCGCGGCTCGCCCCACGTCGCGCCATCGTCGGACGAAAGCGAAAACCAAAGCTCGGCGCGGCTCGCCCAGTCGTTGAGCGAAAGCGGGTGCGCGCGCCGCTCCGCGATCTCGGGGCCGGTCGGCGCGGGCATCGTGAGCCACCCGGAATGCACCGGCTCGGCCACGGTGCGCCGCACCGCGCGATTGTGGTGCAGCGCGAAGAGCCTGCCGTCGGACAACCGGAACAGCATCGGCGGCGCGTCCGGCTGCGCAAGCGGCGTGAGCGCGGGCGCGCCCCACGTGAGCGCGTCGTCGGCGCTGCGCATTTCGCCGAGGAAGCCGGCGTTGGTGCGGAATTGCGCATAGAGCGCCGCCCCGCCCGTGGCGAGCACGCCCAGTTCGTCGAGATGGTCGATCACCGCCAGAAACCCCGGATGCGCCGCGCGCGGAAACTCCTGCACCGTCCACCGCCGCGCCCCGCCCCCCGCCAGCCCGCCGCGCAACACGCGCCCGTGGTGGAAGCCGATCACCCAGGTGCCCGCCGCCGTCTGCGTCGCGGGGATGACGCCGACGCCGTTCCAGATGCCGCCGCCGCCGCCGCCGCCGCCGGTGTCGGCGGCATCGGCGCGCCGGATGACCTCGGGCGCCGACCAGGTGACGCCGCTGTCATCCGAGACCGAAAACCCGTAGGCCGCCTCCCGCGCCACGCCGTCAACCACGGCATCGCGCAGCGTCTCGAAGGCAAAAAGCCGCCCGCTCCCGCCGTCCACGATGAGCGGCGCGCTGTGGTGTTTGCCGGTTTCTCCAAACGGAAACGACGGCCCGCTCCACGTCGCGCCCCCGTCGGCGGAGCGGTAGGCGGTCTGCCTGTTCGCGTCCGCGCGCAGCGTGCTCGCGTAATATCCGTCGGGCATGAGCACGAGCAGCCCGCCGTCCGGCGTGCGCACGGAACGCGCGCCGTAAAGCGTGCCCGGCTCCTGCCGCGCGCGATGCAGGACGGCGGCCTCTGCCGCCGCGCCGACAATCATGCCCGCCGCCGCGTCCAGCCGGCAGCCCGCCGGCGGATGCGCGGTGTCCACCGGCACGTCGCCGCCCACGCACACCCGCGCGGCGATTACGTCCTCGCCGCTCCCGGCCTTGTCCGCCGCGACGCTGGCGCGGGCGAATCTCCCGCGCGGCGCGCGCAGCAAGTCCGCCGCCGTGGCCATGCGGCGCAGGTCGTCCTCGCGAAAACCGACCGCGATGACCTTGTCGCCGCCGCCGTCCCGCGTCCCGACAAACACCTCCCAATCGTTCGCCGAGCGCAGCGCCCGCACCGAGGTGATCGCCGCGCCCGCGCCCGCCACCGCCGCGACGAAACGCGGTTCGCTCCACGTCGCGCCGCCGTCCTTGGAATAGCAGCACCAGAGCACGCCGGGCTCCGCAAACCAGCGCGCGGACGGCGTGCCGCCGAGACCGAGGCGAAGTTTGTTGCCGGCATCCGCCATCGCAAACTCCCGCGTCCCGTCCGGCCCGGCCGCGCCCTCGCCGCCCGGCGTCGCGCCGCCGCCCGTCGCGCCGCCGGCGATTTCCTCCGCCAGCATGGTCTCGTCCACCATCACGCCGAGGTCGGTGTAGGTTTTCAATCCGAGCGGGGGCGCGAGCGGGTCGGCGGGAATCACGGGCGCGCCGGCGCCGACGAGAAACTCGATGGTGTTTGCCGTGACCGCAAACGCGCCCTCCACCCCGGCGGGCAGGTTCGCCGCCCGCAATTGGGCGACGGACACGTTTTGCGCGGCGGCAAACGTCACCGGCGCCCAAAGCGTGCCGGGCGGCGGGGAGGCGGACGCCGGCGGGGTGCCGGACGACACGCCGGGCGACGCGCCGGGCAGCACGCCGGACGACGCCTCCGCGCCGGACGCGTCCGCGAAGCCGGCGTCCGCGAAGTCGAACACGATCAGGCCGCCGCCGGTGAGCGTGCCGGTCAGGTCGAGCCGCGCGCCGCCGGGGCCGGCGCGCAGCGTCACGCCGCGCGAGGCGTCGAGCGCGCCGGCGCGCAGCACCTTGCCAACGGCGGCGCCGGTGGCGGCGGCGCCGTTGGTGGCGGTGGCGGCGCCGATGGTGGCGGTAGCGGCGGTGGCGGCGGCGGCACCGGCGGCCTCCGCCGCTCCCGCGCCACCGCCGGCACCCGGCGCGCCCGACGGAGCGGCGCCGTCCGCGCCGCCACCGCCGGGCGCGATGACCGAGGCCGTGCCGCCGGCGACCAGCGCGCCGGTGATGGCGCCGTTTCCGCCGACGGCCGCCGCCTCGATGGTCACGTCGCCGGGGCCGGCCGCGCTGCCCGCGGTGTTGTTGAAAAGCAGCACGCCCTCGCTCACGCGCGTGCCGAGCGAGTAGGTGTTGGCGCCCTCGAAGACGACCGTGCCGGCGCCGGTCTTGCGCACGCCGCCCTGTCGCCCGGCGGCGGTGTTGTTGTAGTTCGCGATGACGCCCCGGAAGACGACCGTGCCGCCCTCCGCCGCGAAAAACTCCGTCGCCTCCAGGCCGGCGTCCGTGCCCGCGCTGGAGAGGCTGACCTTGCCGGTGAACGCGACCGTGCCGGTGGTGTTGAGGCCGCCCACCATCGCGGTCGTGGCCGCCGCGCCATTGGTGAAGTTGACCGGATTCGAAACGCTGACGCCGGGCCGCGCGATGACCACGCCGCGCCCGCCGGTGCTGCCGGGGTTGTTGGTGAGGGTGAGCGTGCCGAGCGCGCCGGGGGCGTTGAGCACGACCCGCCCGCCATGCACGCGCAGGTCGCCGAAGCGCGCGAGGTCGTTGTCCGCGCCGCCGATAATCCAGTCGCCCCCGCCCTCCTTGCACAGGCGCGCCGTGCCCGCGCCGCCCGCCGTGCCGCCGGCGACGAGCGGGCCGTTGGTTTCGAGGCGGGCGCCGGCGTTGACCGACACATAGGTGAGCGCGATGCCGGAGTCGGGCCGGAGCGCGCCGTTGAGGTCGAGCGCGCCGGACGGGCCGAAGACCAGCGCGCCGCCGTCCACGTGGATCGCGCGGGCGTTGGCCGCGCCGCCGGTGAACGCGACGCGGTGCCCGACGGTGTTTTCGCCGGCGATGTTGAGCAACGGCGCGGCGTCCGCCGTGGTCGCGGCCAGCGGGAGCGTGAGCGTGCGCGCCCCGTCGGAACGCAGCGTGAAGCCGCCGCCGTGAAACCGCACCGACGCCACCCGCGCGTCGAAATCGAGATTGGGCGCGCGCCGCCCCTCCGCCGCCGAGTGCCGGTCAAACACGACCGGCAGCGCGGCGTCGATCGCCTGGAGCGGGACATGGCGGTTCCAGTTGGCCGGCGTTGACCAGTTCAAATCCGGCAACGCGCGCCCCGACCAGTAGGCCGGCGCCTCCTCCGCGCCCGCGCGCGGCGCGCCCGCCGCAAGAAAAGCCAGACAGGTGAGAAGCGCCGGAACACCGGAAATGCCCGGCGGGACGCGGAGGAAGCCCGACGGGATGCCGGGGATGCGCGACGGGACGCCGGGGAGACGCGGCGGGATGCCAGGGAGGCGCGGCGGGATGCGCGGTAGGACGCCGGGGAGGCACGGGAAGACGCCGGGGAGGCACGGGATTTTCATGGCAAAACGAGTCAGGGAAGGGTGGAGCGGTGGAGAGCGGTGGAGGCGGCGGAGTTCGAGGGAAAGAGCGGTGAATTTCGAGGGGAAGAGCGGTGAAGGCTGCATGATTGCAAGCCGCCGGAACCGCCCCGGCAACCGCGCCGGCATGGTTCTTTCCATGCGCCATCGCGCCCCGCCCGCCGCCGCCGCGCCCCGCCGCCTGCGCCGCGCTGCCTCGCGGCGCGCCGCAAGCGGGGAGAGGGGAGGAGGAGGGCGGGGCGGCTTATTTCACCGATGTTACGCGGCTCCGTCGTACCGCAGACTTCCAAGTCTGCTTCGAAGCTCATGCCTGAATGCGGGTTCGCGGCCAGGCGTGAGTTTTTAAGCAGGTTTGGAAACCTGCGGTACGACGGAACCGCGTAACATCAGTTATTTCAGCATCCGCACGCGGCGGTCTTTTCTGGGGAATTGCAGCGTCACGGTGGTGCCGACGCCCTCGGTGCTTTCGATGCCGATCTGGCCGCCGTGTTCGCGCATGATGCGCTGCACCACCATCAGGCCGAGGCCGTTGCCGCTGGCTTTCGTGGTGTGATAGGGTTGGAAAAGTTTTGCCAGGTCGCCCTGGCGGATGCCGCTGCCGGTGTCGCCGAAAATCAAATACACGCCCTCGTCGTCGGCGCGCGTCTTGATGCGGAGCACGCCGCCGGGTTGCATCGCCTCCATCGCGTTTTTGATGATGTTAAAGAACACTTGTTTGACTTGGTTGCGGTCGGCCATCACGGCGGGCAGCGCGGTGGTGAGTTCGGCCTCGACGGCGATGTCGCGGTTTTCCAGTTCGCGCTGGTGGAAGCGGAGCACTTCGGCGAGCACTTCCTCCAGGCGGGTCTCGGCGAGGTCGGGGGGGCGGGGGCGGATGGCGTCGAGGAAGTTCGTGATGATGCCGTCGAGCCGCACGACTTCCTCCTGGCAGACGCGGATGGAGTCGGCGAGCGCGCCGGCGCCCTTCGCGGTTTTCAGTTTTTTCAGGCGGCGTTCGATGAGCTGGAGATGGATGGTGAGGGAGTTGAGGGGGTTGCCGAGTTCGTGCGCCACGCCGGCGGCGAGCAGGAGCACGGAGGAGGTGCGTTCGTCCTCGATGCGCGCCTCGGTAGTCTCGCGGTCGCGCGTGATGTCGCTGAGGATGACCGCGAAGCGGTGCGCGGCGGCGCGGCCTTCCGTGTGGAAGGGCACCATGTAGAGCCGCACAAGGCGCAATTCGGGGTAGGTGAGCTCAAATTCGCGCGTCACCACGGTGGGCGGCGGCGGCGGCGGGGATGACGGCAGGGGAGGGGAGGACAGGGGTGGCGGCGGGGACGAAGGCAGCGGGGGCAGCGGGGGCAGTGGAGGTGGCGGAGGAGGCGGCGGGGAGGCTTCGTCCACGAACGGCCCGGCGGCGGCGGTGCCGGTGCCGGCGGCATCGTCGTCGTCGGCAGCGGTGGTGGTGGCGGCGGCAGTGGTGTCGCCGTCGGTGTCGGCGGCGTCGGCGGTGAAGGCGCCTTCGAGCGAGGCGCGCAGGCCGGGCACGAGCCGCCAGAGCGTGACCGGGCCGGGCGTGTCGTCGCGCAGGCCGACGAGGCGTTGCGCGGAGGGGTTGGCGTATTCGACGGTGCCGTCCGCGCTGATGACGAGCACGCCTTCCTGCAAGGTCTCGAAGATGCCTTCAAACAGCGCCCGCTCGCGCGCGAGGCGTTGCACGAGGTTGGCAAGGTTGACGGTGTCGAGCGAGTCCAGCCGCCCGAGCACGCGGTCCAGCGAGGTGTGTTTTTTTCCGGACATGTTGGAAAGTGGGAGGAAATGGCAGAGGCCGAACGCAACGGCCGAACGCAAAGTGACAAGTGACAAGCAGCAAGTGACAAGAAGTAACAGGGAGAAGTGACAAATGGCAAGTGGCTGGCGACGGATGGCAAGTGGCTGGCGGTGTCTTCCCCGCCTCCGCCGGAATCAGTCGTTCTTCGTTCTCGGTCCTCGTTCTCACTGATGTTACGCATTTCCGTCGTACCGCAGGTTTCCAAACCTGCTTAAAAACTCACGCTTGGCCGCGAACCCGCAATCAGGCATGAGCTTCGAAGCAGACTTGGAAGTCTGCGGTACG
>JAITDF010000249.1 GCA_031282705.1 Opitutaceae bacterium
CGCCGCCACCCCCGCCGCCCCCACCGCTTCCGTTTCCACTGTCCCTCCCGCCGCCGGGGACATCCAAAATAACAACATCGTCGCCACCGCCACCGGGCGCATCCCCCTCGTCATCCACCCCCGGCAGATCCCGGCGTGGCGCTTCGACCACGCGGCCCCCTTTGAGATCGACGCCCGCACCGCGCCCGCCGGCCGTTTCTGGCAGGCGCTCTCCTCCGCCATCGGCATCACCCTCGAAAACCCCGCCCTCCACGCCCGCGTCTCCGGCTCATGGCGGGCGCCGTCGTCCGCCATCGATGTTTCCATTGACCGGCTTGAGTTCGACCCCGCCCGCTGGCCGGCCGGCAACCTCCCGCCGGTCACCGGCCTCGCCGCCAGCCTTTCCGCCTCCGCCGGCGAGCTCCAGCTCGCCGCCCTCTCCATCCGCCTGGCCGGCCAGCCCCTCCGCGCCAGCGGACGCATCCTCGCGCCCAAGGACGGCTGGCGCCCCCTCTCCCTCTCCCGCGCCCGCCTGGCCGATTTTCTAAAACGCCCCCGCGAACTGGACATCGAGCTTCCCGGCGTCGAACTCGCCGCGCTCGCCCCCTATTCCTCGGAACTCCTCATCCCCCGCGGCCGCCTCGACGCCTCCCTGCGCCTCCGGCTCGACGGCTCGCTCGACGGCGCGATCCGCCTTCAGGGCGGCGCCCTGCGCCCGGTCGGCCCGCTCGGCGCCATCCGCGACATCGAAATCGAATCCCTCCTCGCCGGCCGCCGCGTCGAAATCACCCGCGCCACCGCCCTCATCGGCGGCGAGACCGTCGCCCTCGCCGGCTCCGCCACCCTCCGCCCCGACGCCCCGCCCGCGCTCGACCTCGCCTTCAAGGGGAAAAACATCCCCTTCGTCCGCCGCCCCGGCTTCCTCATGCGCGGCGACATCGACCTGCGCGCCCGCACCGACGACGGCGTCGCCGCCGGCGCCGCCGCCGGCATCACCCGCCTCACCGGCGGCATCACGCTCCGCGACTCCCTCTTCCTCGCCGACATCCGCGCCCTCTGGCCCGACTCGCCCGGCGGCGGCCCCGCCTCGCGCCCGCCGTTTTTTTCCGTTGATGCGCCGCCCTTCGACGACTGGCTCCTCGACATAAACGTCCGCGGCGACCGGTTTCTCCGCCTGCGCACCCCCCTCGCCACCGGCCGCCTCTCCGCCGATTTCCAGCTCGGCGGCACCCTTGGCGAGCCGCGCGCCATCGGCGAACTCACCATGTCCGAAGGCCGCATCCTCTTCCCCTTCGCCGGCTTTTCCGTCGGCACCGGGCGCGTCCGCATCACCCAGGCCAGCCCCTTCACGCCCGACCTCGAATTTCGCGCCGCCACCAGCGCGCTCGGCCACGACCTCGCCATGACGCTCACCGGCTCCCCCGCCGACCCCCGCCTCGCCTTCACCTCCAGCCCCCCGCTCTCCTCCGCCGAAATCCTCCTCCTCGTCATGACCGGCCAGTCCCCCGACGACGACTTCGCCTACACCGGCCAGCAACGCGCCCTCCGCCTCGGCACCTACCTCGGCCAGGGCATCCTCGAGCAACTCCTCGGCCTCGACACCGGAGGCGAGGAACGCCTCTCGCTCACCAGCGGCGACAAAGTCACGCGGCAGGGCCGCGAAACCTACAAACTCGAATATAAAATCGACCGGCGCTGGACCGCCGTCGGCGAATACGACGAGTTTGACGACTACAACATCGGCCTCAAATGGCGCTTCTACCAAAGCAAGCCGCCCAAGACGGAAGGAAACGCGCCATGAGCCCCCCGCAAAATGCACTCCGGGCAAACGCCCGCCGCGCCGCCCGTTTCCGGGCAAACGCCCGCCACGCCGTCCCCCGCCACGCCGTCCCCCGCCTCGCCGGCACCCGCCTCGCCGGCCCCCGCCTCGCGCTCCCCCGCTTTGCGCTTCTTTTCCTCGCGCTCGCGCTCCTCCGCGCGCCCGCGCCCGCGCTCCCCGCCGAGTCCGCGCCGCCCGCCGCGGACGCCGCCTCCGCCGAAGCCACCGCGCCCGTTGCGGACACCGCCCCCGCCGCGCCCGCCGCGGATACCGCGAACGCCGCCCCCGCCGCGCCCGCCGAAGCCGCGCCGCCCGCACCGCCCGCCGCCCCAGCCGCCCCCCAGCCGCGCCGCGTCCGCATCTCCGTCCGCGGCACCGGCTGGTGGGGCAACATCCAGCAAACCCGCACCATCAACCAAATCCTCGACGCGCGCCGCGGCCCGGCCGTGGGCGCCAACGAAATCGAGGACATCGCATTTCTCCTCATCTCCGCCCTCGTCGATGACGGCTACCTGCGCCCCAAACTGGACATCCAGGTCACCGCCCCCGACGGCGCCAAAAGCTCCTATGCCTGCGACGCCACCTTCGACCTCGACCTGCCCCGCGACATCCCCGTCGCCGAAATCCGCTTCACGATCACCCGCGGCCGGCGCTACCACCTGAAAAACCTCTCCTTCACCGGCCTCGCCATCCTGCCGGAAGCCGACGCCCGCGCCCTCTTTTTCCCCGCCACCGCCTGGGCCGGCCTTTCCCCGCCCTATTCCACCGCCGCCTTCAAGCAATCCATCTCCGCCCTCCTCGGCGAATTTCGCCGGCGCGGCCACGCCCAGGCCGCCATCGACGCCTCGGGCCTCCACCTCGACCACGCAAACGGCAATGTCACCGCCGAAATCAAAATCACCCCCGGCCCCGTCTGGGAAGTCCGCCGCATCACCATCAACGAATCCCGGACCGGCGACGCCCCCCCCGCCGCCATCGACACCGCCGCCCTCCAAAAACTCGCCGGCCTCCCCTGGTCGCAATGGTGGCAGCAGGACCTGGCCGAGCAGACCCGCCAGCTCTATTTCCACCACGGCTACCCCGACGTCCAGCTCCGCCTGGAACACACCGCCGCCCCCCCCGCCGCGGTTGCCCCCGCCCCCCGGCGCGCCAGCCAATCCGCAATCCCCAATCCGCAATCCCCAATCCCCGCAATTGTCCCCGTCGCCGTCACCCTGCACGTCACCCCCGGCCCCCAAGTGCGCATCGGCAAAATCTCCCTCGCCGGCAACCGCCACACCCGCGCCGCCACCATCCGCCGCCGCATCCACTCCCGCGAAGGCGGCCTGTTCAACCCCGTCCGGCTCGAAAACGCCCGCTACCGCATCGCCCAACTCGGCGTCTTCGACGACGTCCGCCTCGCCGCCGCCCCCGACGGCGCTCCCGTGCGCGACATCACCTTCGCCCTCAAGGAAACACCCCGCCACCAAGCCAGCCTCCTCGCCGGCTGGGGCAGCTACGAGGAACTCCGCGGCGGCGTCGAACTGCGCTCCAACAACCTCATCGGCATCGCCGACCAGACCCGCCTCCAGCTCGTGCACTCCACCAAAAGCACCAGCGGCGACCTCAACCTCCTGCTCCCCGACCCCCTCGGCTACTCCGTCAACGCCGCCCTCCGCCTCTACGGCCTCCACCGCGAGGAAGTCTCCTTCGACCGCGAGGAATACGGCGCCGCCATCACCCTCCGCCGCCTCTTCGGACGCTCCAAATACGAAACCAGCGCCGGCTATTCCTACGAATACCTCCTCAACAAAAACAGCACCATCGAAACCTACACCGGCCAGGACGACTGCTCCCTTGCCGCCAGCATCAAACTCAGCATCGGACGCGACCGCCGCGACAACCCCCTCCTCCCCCGCCGCGGCTGGCACTGGCTCCTCCAATCCGAGACCGCCAGCCACGCCCTCGGCGGCGACGCCGACTACGAAAAACTCCGCCTCACCGCCAGCTACCACACCGCCTGGAAACGCACCCGCTGGCTGCACGCCGGCCTCGACGCCGGCCTCATCGAACCCATCGACGGCGCCGCCATCGCCGCGCTCCCCCTCAACAAACTCCACTTCCCCGGCGGCCAGAACAGCATCCGCGGCTACCCGGAAGGCAAGGCCGCCCCCCGCGCCCCCGCCGCCGCCGGCTACCTCGGCGCGGACGTGTATCTGCTGGCCAACCTCGAACTTGAGCAAGCCTTGACGGAAAGCTGGTCGGTCGTGGTCTTCTACGATTTCCTCACCGACAAGGCGAAACTCGCCGCCGACCCCGCCTACGAATGCCTCCACAGCCTGGGCCTCGGCCTCCGCTACCGCACCCTCCTCGGCCCCCTCCGCCTCGAATACGGCCGCAACCTGAACCCCCGCCCCGCCGACCCCAAAGGCACCCTCCACCTCTCCATAGGCTTCCCCTTTTAACCCGCATATTTCCGCGCAAGGGACAAAATGCGGCAGGATTCAGGGAAAGAGGGAGCGAAAGATAATGCCGTTTGCCGGTGAAAACCAGACTTCAGCCATGAGCCGCCCATGCAGCGCGGATTGGCGGACTGTCGCTCCGCCCGGAACCAAACCTGCCGGTCTGAAATGGAAAGCCGGTTTGGAGACCCGCGCTACATGCCGCATCAAAAACCTGATTCTCATTGGAAAATGGTAAAAGGGCACTTTGAAAAATCAAAAAACAACATGAACTCATTGAAAAATTCACGCGGAGACTTTGGAACGTAGTGCAAGCGCCCCGCTTGCCAGATTGAGACGTAGGGCAAGCGTCCCGCTTGCCTGATCGGGATGTAGGTCGGGATGTAGGGCGAGCGTCCCGCTTGCCTGATTGGAGGACATGGCGCCGCCGCGCCCCATCAGCGAGAACGAGAACGAGAACGAGGAAAGAGAACGAGATATGCCGTCCTTACGGGCCGGCGGCGCCGGAACCGAACTTCACGCACACCGCCAGCGCCGCCGCGACGACCGCCACCGGCGCGAGAAAGCCGCCCCGCCGCCAGCTCCAGCGGTGCGCGTAGCCAAACAAAAACGACGCCATCAGACACGCCAGCGCCGCGTGCCCCGTCCACGCCGGCTCGAATTTCCCCGGCCAGAATATCCCCGGTATCAGCAAAAACCACTCCAGCAGCCGCTGCATCACCAGCAGCACCAGCGCCGCCGCGTGGTTGAAAAGCACGCCCGCCCAGCCCAGCCCGCACAACCCCGTGAGCAGCGACAGGAGCCCGCCCAGAATCGCGACCGACGCCAGCGGAATCAGCACCAGATTCGCCAGCAACGCCCCCGGCGTGAACAGGCCGAAATAAATCACCCCGCAAATCGCGCTGACCAGGCTCGACGCCACGCCGATGCCGAGCGCCCCGAAAAAAGCCCGCCGCGCCGCCTCCGCCCGGTGCCGCCACCGCTCCCACGACACCTTGGGCAGGTCCGCAAACAACCGCCGCGCCTGCCAGCGCTCGCCCAGCGGCACGCCGAACAGCAGCAGCCCGCCCACGATGCCGTAGGACATCTGGAAACTCGCGCTGAACAACTGGAGCGGATTCGCCACCAGCGAGACCAGCGCCGCGAACGCCAGCGTGGCCAGCGGGTTCACCGGCACGCGCAGTTGAAAGGAAAGTTGCAGAAGAAAGATCATCCAGAACGCGCGCACCGCCGACGGCGTCGCGCCGGTTATCTGGACAAAAAGCCACAACGCCGCCACGCCCGCGCCAAACCGCGCCCAGCGCGGCAGCGGCGCGGCCGCCAGCAGCCCGTGGATGCCGAGCGCGATCACCCCGATATGCAACCCGCTGATGGCAAACAGGTGCATCGTCCCCGTGCGCAGATACATCGTGACCTGGTCCTCCTGCATGTCGTGCTTCTGCCCGAGCAGCATGGCGCGCAAAACCCCCGCCAGCTCCGGCCGTTTTCCGGCGATGCCGCGCCCGAGCAGGGCCTCGAAATGCGCCCGCGCCCGCTCGCAAAACGCCGCGAACGCCGCCGGCCCGCGCGTCTCCTCGTGGATGCGCCCGCGTGTCAGCCTGAAATTCGCGCCGATGGCGGTCAGGTAGCCGTCAAAAGTATCCGCCGCGGCGTTGCGCGGGAGCGGTTGCAGCACGCCCGTGACGCGAAACTCCGTCGTCCGCGCCGGCGGGGATGGCGCGGACGGCGGGGATGGCGGCGGCGGCTGCTGTGCCGGCGTCTGCGGCGATGACGGGGATGTCGGCGCTGGCGTCGTCGTCGGCGCCGCTGTCGGTGCCGCTGCCGTCCGCGCCGCCTCCGCCCGCAAGCCGATGCCACTGGCGGCGGTGGCGGCAGCGCCAGTGCCGCCGGTGCCACCGCCAGCGTCGCCGGTGCCGGCGCCGGGCGGCGGGCGCAACGAGTAATACAACCGCTGCCCGACGAGTTCGCGCAGATGCGGTTCGGCGGCGACCACGCGCGCGATTCCGCTGACGGTCTTGTAGGCGGGATTGGGCGCATACGCCCGCTCCACGCGCAGCACCAGCCGGGCCTCGCGCGGCGGCAGCGTTTCCCAAACCGCGAGGCGCCCGCGATGAATCTCATAAGCCGCCGCCCCGCCCAGCAGCATCGCCGCCGCCAACGCCGCCAGCCCGCCCCGCGCGGCCAGGGCGCGCGCCGGGTTGGAAAACGCGCACCATGCAGACACCCCCGCCAGCACCGCCGCGCCGGACAACAGCCACCCGACCGGCGCGGTTCCCGGCAGCACCCTGGCGGACGCCACGCCCGCGACCCACGGCAGCAGCAGCCAGAGCACGGGCGCGCGATAGCGCAGACAGCGGGGAGGAGGATCGCTCACGGCCCGCCATTGGAGAACAAAGACGCACCGCGGGCGATGTTTTTATGGAAC
>JAITDF010000260.1 GCA_031282705.1 Opitutaceae bacterium
TGCTTTGATTCGTTTTTCGGATCCATCCCTGTCTTGAATCACAATGCACGGAACTTGTGCATCTTATATTCACTCTTTTCTTCTTTTCCGACACTCCCACCAGAATCGTTTGCACCCGGTGCCCTGCGCGCCCGCCACCGGGCGAGAAAAGAGGATATCGAACGACGCAAGCGATTGTCGGATTTAACAAAGTAGAACTAGTATGGTGTCAAAGTGTTCACGCAGCCCGGTCAGGACATGATCTGCGTCCAATGATACCCGGTGTTTTGCATGGATCGCGGAGGCAGCACCGCATCCGGCAGAATTTTTTGAAGATGCGCGGCGGCGGAAAGAAGGTTTTCCCAGTCAGTTGGCGTGTTTTTTTGCATACAGGTTCCAGAGGTAGTGGCGTTGCATGGAGGGTGCATGAATATATTGGGCGCATACCACGCCTGTCCGATTAAAACCCGTTGAGTTCCAATTGAATATGGATATAAACTGATGGAATATTTGCATCATTTTCCACAACCAATTGATGCATAGTAACGTTATAAAATGAGCTGATTGATATAATTTGCAATGTCCGGTGCAGGCTGCCTGGCAGCGCCTGTTGACGGTGCGCGATGGCCACCAACAGGTGCGCGCACACCGCCGTCCATATCTGCATGGCCACCCCGTTGCGATTGTTCGAATAAAATCCACGCAAACACAGGCGTTGTTTTATCCACCGGAAAAACAATTCTATTTCCCAGCGCCTTTTATAAATCGCCGCGATTATCAACGCGGGCAGGACAAAATTGTTTGTCAAAAACACAAGGTGCTTCTGTGTTTCACCGTCATAACAATCCTAAATTCCTTAGTTGAAAAGCGAGCATAGATGGAAATCCGGCTCCAGTAGCTTCACCCAATGGGTGAAGTGAAAAGAGCCTCAAAACAAGTGCGTTTTTCTCGATCAAAACATTTGTATAGTTTTAATATGGAATATATTACAATGTTTATGTTCAACTGCGCCGCAGTTGGAAAACACGTTTCAACTGCGGAATTTAGGATAATGGATGCGCCGCAACGCCTCCGGATAATCGCGGCGAGCCTTTGCGCCACCCATCCGGATGGTTTGGTCACAGCGCAGGCCGCAGGCTTTGTCCACGGCTCTTGATTGTGCGACATAAAAGCGCATGTTGCGTTTGGCCCGCGTTACGAACCACGCCCCGGCCCGGTGGATTTTATACAGGCGTTCATAATCCACGTAACCGCAATCCAATGTATAATAACCGCCCGGGCTGAAGGCGATCTCATCAAGGAAGTTCACGTCGTGCACGCCGCCTGCGACCAGCGTGCAGAACTGCGGCAGTTCGGCAGCCACCGCGAGCACGACGTTGAGTTTGACTGCTGCTTGCGTGCCTTGCCAACGTGCCCACGGAAAAATCGCAAGGCTCAAATCGATGAGTGTGGAGTCTATGGCAAAAAGCTCTCCGTCGAGATCGAGCACATCCTTGGCGCCGGCGTAAAGTTTGCGCGCACGACGCATCAGAAGCGCGGCCACACTGGCGAAGAGTTGCGCCGGACGATGCTCGTTGGCGTAAGCCAGATTGGTGCGTGTTATATTGCCGCGAAAGCCCGAGTGCTAAAGTAAACCACGGCGGACGTTCAGACACGCCTCAATATCACGCAAGCTCTCGTGATAGGTCAGTTGCGCGAATATCATAGCTGCAAAATGATCATAAGCCGATAGGGCGTGCGTTTGACTGAGAGTGGGATGTTGCGATGCGCAACGTCGGAATTCCTTGGGATCGAGACCATCAAGAATTTGGGCGGATATCGTGCGGCCATGGTTCATGGCCGAGAGAATGACATAGAAAATCGTCATCAAAAATCAAATCGAGGACATGGATTCATCATCATTATTTATTATAGATTAATATCTTACGAAATACCATACCTGTCTTATTCGGACAGGCGTGGCATTCACCCTTGAGTTTTGACAATTACCAAATTGAATATAAAAACCGGTATCTTGTTATATTGAGTGGGAAAAGGGAAAGGCGGGATAAAGTCAGCCGGCGCGCGGCGCGGCGTGCGGGTCGTCGCCGCGGAGGTGGGCGAGTCCTTCGCGCAGGGCGGGGCCGAGGATTTCGAGACATTCGGCCACGGCGGAGGGCTTGCCGGGCAGGTTCACGATGAGCGCGCGGCCGCGCACGCCGGCGGTGGCGCGGGAGAGAATGGCCGTGCGCGTTTTCGCGAAGGATTGGGCGCGCATGATTTCGCCGAAGCCGGGCAATTCCTTGTCGAGCACGGCGCGGGTGGCCTCGGGCGTGATGTCGCGCGGGCCTATGCCGGTGCCGCCGGTGGTGACCACCAGCGCGCAGCCGTCGCGGTCGGCAAACGCGCGCAGTTGGCCGGCGATGACCCCGGCTTCGTCGGGAACGATGGCCGCGAGAAACTCGATGACGGTGCCGGCGTTGGCGTTGGCGCCGGCGGCGAAGATGGCGCGCAGGTGGCGTTCGATCTCGGGGCCGCTGCGGTCGGCATAGACGCCGGCGCTGGCGCGGTCGCTGATGGTGAGGCGTCCGATTTTCATTCTTTCCGCGGTTCTCATTCCTTCACCTTTTCGAGGACGCGCACGCCTTCGATGCGCATGGTTTTGTCCACGGCCTTGCACATGTCGTAAAGCGCGAGCGCGGCGATGCTTGCGCCGGTGAGCGCCTCCATTTCCACGCCGGTTTTCGCGTCGGTTTCCACGGTGCAGGCGACTTCGATCGCCGCCGCGCGCACGCGAAATTCGACCGCCACCCGGTCGAGCGGCAGCGGATGGCAGAGCGGAATCAGGCCGGCGGTGCGTTTGGCGGCCTGGATGCCGGCGATCTGGGCGACGGCGAGCACATCGCCCTTTGGCAGCGCCCTGGCGCGCAGCGCGCGGATCGTGGCCGGGCGGCAGACGAGCGTCGCGGCGGCGGCGGCGCGCCGGTGTTGCACGGGTTTCGCGCCGACATCGACCATGCGGGCGGTGCCGGTGTCGTCGAGATGCGAGAACGGGTTTGCGGATTTCTGCCGGGAGGCGCTCATGCGGGAGGAGTGGTGGAAACAAACGGCACGCGGGCGCCGCGGGCAAGCTCGCGGGCGCCGCCGGGGACGCGGATCAGGGCGTTGGCGCGGGCCAGCGGAGTGAGGTCGCCGGAACTGCTCCAGCGCAACGGTTCGAGGACGGGCGCGCCGCCGGCGATTGACTGGCGCGCGGGCCAGAGCGTCTCGCGGCCGGCGCCGGCGTTGTCGAGCGCGCCGGCGAGGACGCCTTCCTGAAAAAACGGTGTTTCACCCGGAAGCCCGGCGAGGGTGCCGAGCGCGGCCTGCACGAAGAGATGCAGGCAGACGAAGTGGGCCAGCGGATTGCCCGGCAGGCCGAACGCCACGGCGACGCCGCGCCGGGCGACGATGAGCGGCTTGCCGGGGCGGGAGGCGACCTTGGCGACGAGGATTTCACAGCCAAGTTCGGCGAGAAGCCGGCGGGTAAAGTCGTGCCCGCCCACGCTTGCCCCGCCGGAAATCAGCAACAGGTCGGCCGCGGGCGCTCCCTGTGCCGGGTCGGTCAACAAGGCGCGGGTGGTTGCGAAGTCCTCCGGCGCCCGGTGCTGGATGACCGGAAGGCCGCGCGCGGCGAGGAAGGCGCGGACGAGCGTGGAGTTGGAATCGCGGATTTGTCCGGGCAACGGGGTCCGTCCGGGCGCGACGATTTCGTTGCCCGTGGCAATATGCACAATGCGCGGTCGCCGGGTGACGGACAGGCGCGGGACGCCCAGCGAAGCGAGCAGCGCAAGCGCGCCGGCGGAAAGGCGGCGGGGCGGGGCGAGCAGCGTGTCGCCGCGCCGGGCGTTTTCACCGCGCTCGCGGACATGACGGACCGCGTCCCGCCGCAGGATGCGCACCCGGTCGCCGGAGATTTCAGCGTCCTCGATCATGATGATTTGCAGTCCGTCGCCGGGAAGCGCGGCACCGGTGGAGATGCGGACCGCCTCGCCCAAGGCCAGGGAGCGCGGCCGCCAGTCTCCGGCGCGCAGGAAATCGACGGTGCGAAATTCGGACGATTGGTCATCGAGCCGCACGGCGAAACCATCCATGGCCGAGCACGCGAAAGGCGGCTGGTCTTCCGAGGCCACGACGGGCTCGCGGAGAACGCGCCCAAGCCCCTGATCGAGAACGACGGATTCCACCCCCAGTGGAGGAATGATGGCACCGAGCATGGACAGTATCTCGTCAAGTGATGTCATGGCCGGAGTCAATTGAGTTGGTTTAATGCCCACTTTGGGACGGGTGATTGCTGGAAATGCACACCATCCTCGTAGGGTAATCAAGAGGGAACCTCTAAAAATCACCGCGAAGGATGCGAAGGGCACGAAGATAGCGTCTCCATCTTTGTGCCCTTCGCATCCTTCGCGGTGAAAAATAATT
>JAITDF010000333.1 GCA_031282705.1 Opitutaceae bacterium
CCGGGCGCGCTGCCGAGCGCGGCGGCGTCTATATCCACTTTCGCGGCGGCGGCGGCGCGGGCCTGGTTTAACAATACGCTGTGGAATTTTTCCGCGCTTTGCGCGCCGAGGTAATCGACCTTGGGCGTGTCCACGTTGAATTTCATATTGTCGAGCCAGGGCCAGCAGGCGGGGTCGTCGAAGACGCGGCCCGGCTTCCCGCCATAAACGCGCGATGAGAACCAGACGTAGCCTTGCGATTTTGAATAGGGGAAGCGGATGGCGCCGCCGGTGCGCGCGTCGGCGTCGGTGAATATGAAATCAATTATCGACGCCAGGTGGACGGGCGCGTGGTGCCAGTAAAACGCGGTGAGGTCGGGGCCGGTGTCGGGGTTTCCGGGGTCGTGCATCACATCCGTGTAGCCGGCCAGGTAATAGCCGGGGTAATTGGAGCCGCGCCCGATGAGCGCGTTGCGGGCGTGGGCGCGCCAGTAGTCCTCGCCGGTGCGGGCGGCGAGGCGGATGAGGTTCGCGGCCCAGACGGTGTTTTGCATATTATAAAAACTGCCTTGGCTATTAAAATAAGTGCCCGGCCCCTCCAGGCCAAGCCCGGCGGTGGCGGGAAGCCACGCGGGGACGTCGTGCTCCGGCAGGTCGAACGTGATGGGGACGCCGGGCTGCCAGCCCGGCGGCCAGCCGAGGCGCCCGCGGATGTCGCCGTCCCACCATTGCGTGCGCGCGACGGTGAGCTGGTTGCCGGCGTTGAGGGTCATGGTTCCGTCCTCGGGGACGACGGGCTGCACCCACTGGCCGGCGACGGTCAGGGCGGCGCCCTGGCGGGCGCGGGTTATCAATCCGGGGTCGCCGGTGAGTTCATACAAATCGAGCAGGTCCCACCAGTAGGGATAAAGTTGCAGATTATAAAAAAACTCGGCGCGGCGCGGAAGCTCGGGGGGATTGTCAAACGCGTCGTCGGCCCAGGCTTTGGCGTCGTTTGCTATTTCGGCGAGCAATTCCGGCGACGGCGCGCTTCTATACAGCGCCAGTTTTTCCGACCAGACGGGGACGTCGCCGGAGTTGGAGGAGCGGGGCCTGCCGTTTTTCATCATATAATCGCGGAGCCACGGGTTGAGGCCGCCGAGAAGATCGTCGAAGCCCTGCCAGAGCGCGGCGCCGTAGGAGCGGTTTTCAAAGGCGAGGCGGGTGTCGGCCTCGACGGTCATGAAACTGTTTTCAATGCTGTTTGCGAAATGCCAGGTGGGGCGGCTGAGGGCGTATTCGAGCGAGGGGACGCCGCGGGTTTTATAAAACTCCGGGTCGCGGGCGAGGCGGGCGGCGGAGACGAGCATGAGCGGGGCGGATTGCGTGGCGGTGGTGGCGCCCTCGATGTTGGACGGGCCCTTGAGGTTTTCATACCAGCGGAAGGCCGGGCCGGATTTCATCAGTTTTATCATGTTGAGCGCCTGCGTGGTGAGCGAGGCGGCCCACGGCTCGCGGTAGTCGCGCAGTTTTAATACGCCGGTGTCGGCGTCGCGCATGGTTTCGAGCCACGGGCGGGGGGATGTCATCACCCACCACGCGGCGCGGAGTCCGGCGCCGGCGTCGAGCCGCGAGCCGCGCCCTCCGAGAACGGGGGCGAAGACGGACGGCTGCATATTGTTTTCGCGGCCGCGCAGGGAGAAGCCGTGCGTGGAGTTTCCGCGTTCGGCCCATTCGGAGGTGAGTTCACCGGGGTCGGCGATGACGCCGTGGGTGAGCGGCGCGGCGCCGGCGCCGGCGGTTTCCACGAGGGCGAGCGGGTGCGGGGTGAGGGAGGAGACGAGGAGGACGGGCACGTCGGGGGCGCGGCGGAATTGATATATCGGGGGGAGCTGGAGGGCGGTGACATCGGCGTCGGCGAGGCCGCCGGCGCCGGCGGCGGCGAAGGCGAGCGAATACCAGCCGGCGCGCACGGTGGTGAGCGAGGGCTCCATGCGGGCGGCGAAGCCGGTTTCGGGGAGGCTCCAGGCGACGGTGATTTCGGCGGGCAGGCCGGCGTCGTCGTCGTCGTCGGTTTCCTGCTGCAATTTGTATGACAGGGTGACGCCGGCGCCGGCGGGGGACCCGGCGGGGGAGGGGATGACGGATTCGGGCAGGTAACAGGCGCGGGCGTCGCCGGCGAGGAAGGCGTTGCGGGGGTCAACGGGGAGCGACCAGGTGGCGCCGTCGAGCCGCCAGTCCTCGGTGGCGGCGGAGTTCCAGCGGGTTTCACGGTTGACGTTGACGGCGGGGTCGGCGGAGCTGGCGATGAGGTGGACGGGTTCGAGCGGGGCGCGCCAAGTCCGGCCGGCGGCGTCGCCGGCGCCGGCGGCGAATGTTATTTCGCGGAGAAGGACGTTCTGGCCGGAGGCGGTCTGGGCGCGGCGGAAGCGCAGGGTGAGGGCGGCGTTTTGCAACTCGGCGGCCACGCCGCCGGCGCCATCGGTTATCGACGGCGTTTGCAGCGCGGCGGTCGATATGGGGACGCGCGCGGCCTGGCGCGGTGTTTGTGTGTATGCGTTGAGTGAGGCGCGGGTGACGCCGGCGCCGCCGGGGTCGAGGTCGGCGCTGGTGATGAGCAGGGCCTCGCAGCGGCCGTTGGACTGGATGTGTTTTATTTCAATGATGTGCGGGCCGGCGGCGAGCGGGAGGGTTTTGACGGGTTCCCAGCGCCAGCCCTCGGCGCCGTGCACGCCGCCTTCGGCGTCGGGCGCGGTGCCGTCAATCCAGACGCCGAAGCGGCGCGTGCGGGGGTTGTAGGTGGCGTAGTCGCGGGAGAGCGCCCAGACTTTGTAGGTGCCGCCGGCGGCGACGGTGAAGCCGGCGAGCGCGGTGCCGCCGGTGCCGGCGGAGCGGATGAAGGTCTCGGTGGTGAGGTCGGCCGATTCGTTGCCCTCGGCGATTTCCCAGCCGCCGTGGGCGGCGAAGGTCTCGGGTTCGAGGAGGAGCGTGTTGGTTTTGTCCGGCGGCGCGGCGCGCAGGGCGGACGGCGCGAGGGCGGCGAGCAGGAGGGCGGGCAGGCAGGCGAGCGGCGCGAACAGACGGCGGCGCCGGCGGCGGGCGGCCTGGCTCCGCGAGGCGGACCGGGATTGCGGATCGCCGCGGACGGGCGATGCGGGACGGGATGGCGGGATGGCGTGCGGGAGTGCGGGGGTCATGGGTTGTTTGGAAATGGGAAGGGGATGCTGGCAGATTGTGCGTGGAATGGAAACAGATTGACGTTCAACCGTTGACCTTCCCGGCGCGGCGGCGGGAAAGCGCGACGTGGCGCAGGCTGGCAGACTGTCGCTTCGCCCGGAAACAAACCCGCTTCCGGGCCAAGGGCCCGCAAACAAGCCCATGTCCGGAAACGAGCCTGCAAGCCTGCAAGCAGGCGTCCCGCCCGTGAGTGCCGGCGGGTGCCCGCATCCCGCGTGCCCGCCTGTCCGCCGCCGCGCTTTCGCGAAAACCTGAATTCCTTTGGCCACGTAACATCATCAACAGCATAGAGAAATAGAACGAGAACGAGTGCGAGAAAGAGTGCGGCGGGGGATGCCGGCGCCATGCCGGCACCACGGCGAACCGGCGGCGCTGCGCGTCGTCCCGCGGGCTTGGAAAACCCGCGGGCTTTTGGAACCGCGGGCCTTCGGCATCGAAACCAAAGGGAGGCGCTCCCGCGCCGCTGTTTGTTTGGGATTTGGCCCTTTGGGATTTGAGATTTTCCCTTTTTGGTCCGGACG
>JAITDF010000369.1 GCA_031282705.1 Opitutaceae bacterium
GGGGAGGGTCGGCCTCCGCGCCGACCGCTCCGCGCCACCCGGCCCGCCCCCCGCTAGACTGCCCAGTATCCCCCGCATTCCCCGCCCCCCGCCGCCGCCCCATTGCCCCGCCCGCACACCGCCACCGCCACCGCCGCCACCGTCACCGTCACCACCGTCACCGACATCACCGCCGCCACCGACTTCACCGCCGCCACCGTCGCCATCCCCATCCTTTCCCTCTCCCATCCGTCCCATATCTCCCATTCCTCCCATATCTCCCATCCGTCCCGTCCCGTCCCTCCCGTCCCGCGGCGCGGCAGCGCCCTTAAACCCAAACTCAAACTTAAACCCAAACCCATGTTCACCATCGGCCTCGACTACGGCACCAACTCCGTCCGCGCCCTCATCGTCCGCTGCTCCGACGGCGAAGAACTCGCCACCGCCACCTGCGACTACCCCACCGGCAGCCAGGGCGTCCTCCTCGACCCCGGCGACCACAACCTCGCCCGCCAGCACCCCGGCGACCACCTCCTCGGCCTCGAAAAAAGCGTCCGCGCCGCCCTCGCCGCCGCCAAAAAACACCGCGACTTCGACCCCCGCCGCGTCGCCGCCATCGGCGTGGACACCACCGGCTCCAGCCCCCTCCCCGTTGACTCCGCCAACACCCCCCTCGCCCTCCACCCCCGCCACCGCCGCCACCCCGCCGCCCAATGCTGGCTCTGGAAAGACCACACCGCCCACCGCGAAGCCGCCCTCATCACCACCCTCGCCGCAAAACACCGCCCCCGCTACCTCGCCCGCTGCGGCAACACCTACTCCTCCGAATGGTTCTGGTCGAAAATCTGGCACTGCCTCAACACCGCCCCCCGCATCTACGACGCCGCCCATTCCTGGGTCGAACTCGCCGACTGGATCCCCTCCGTCCTCGCCGGCATCCGCGACCCCGCCGCCATCAAACGCGGCATCTGCTGCGCCGGCCACAAAGCCCTCTACGCCGACGACTGGGGCGGCCTCCCCGACAAGGAATTCCTCGCCCTCCTCGACCCCCGCCTCGCCCCCCTCCGCGACCGCCTCTACCAAAAAGCCCGCGACGCCACCACCCCCGCCGGCAGCCTCTGCCCCGCCTGGGCCGGAAAACTCGGCCTCCCCCCCGGCATCCCCATCGCCATCGGCGAGATGGACGTCCACTACGGCGCCATCGGCAGCGGCATCGCCGAAGGCACCCTCGTCAAAGTCATCGGCACCTCCGCCTGCGACTGCGCCATCCTCCCCGCGCAAAAAACCGTGCCCCCCATCCCCGGCATCTGCGGCATCGTCCCCGGCTCCATCCTCCCCGGCCGCCTCGCCATCGAAGCCGGCCAGAGCGCCGTCGGCGACATCTTCAAATGGTGGGTCGAGACCATCTGCGCCCGCGACCCCGCCCACCACCGCCGCCTCGCCGCCCAAGTCGCCGCGCAAAAACCCGGCCGCTCCGGCCTCCTCGCCCTCGACTGGAACAACGGCAACCGCACCATCCTCGTTGACCAACGCCTCACCGGCCTCCTCCTCGGCCAGACCCTCCACACCACCCCCGCCGAAATCTACCGCGCCCTCATCGAAGCCACCGCCTTCGGCGCCCGCGTCATCCTCGACCACCTCCGCGCCCACGGCGTCCCCATCCGCCGCATCGTCTGCGCCGGCGGCATCGCCGCCAAGGACCCCATGCTCATGCAAATCTACGCCGACGTGCTCGGCCTCCCCATGCACCTCGCCGCCTCCACCCAGGCCTGCGCCCTCGGCGCCGCCATCAGCGCCGCCGTCCTCGCCCGCGCGCACAAAGACTTCCCCGCCGCCCAACGCAAAATGACCCGCCTCCAAAAAACCGTTTACCGCCCCCGCCCCGCCGCCCGCCAAACCTACGACCGCCTCTACGCCCTCTACCGCAAACTCCACGACGCCTTCGGCGGCCGCGACAAAACCGCCGGCCTCGCCACCCTCATGAAAGACCTCCTCGCCATCAAAGAAACCGCCGCCTGACCCGCCCGCCGCCCCCTTAAACTTAAACTCAAACTCAAACCCACCATGCACACCACCGACACACCCGAAATCTGGTTCCTCTGCGGCTCGCAGCACCTCTACGGCCCAGGCCCCCTCAAACAAGTCGCGGAAAACGCGCAAAAAATCGCCGCCACCCTCGGCGCCTCCCCGCGCATCCAAGGCGCCCGCGTCATCTACAAAGCCCTCCTCACCACCCCCGCCGAAATCACCCGCATCATGGCCGCCGCCGACGCCGGCGAAACCTGCGCCGGCCTCATCCTCTGGATGCACACCTTCTCCCCCGCCAAAATGTGGATCCGCGGCCTCGCCGCCCTCAAAAAACCCCTCCTCCACCTCCACACCCAATTCCACCGCGACCTCCCCTGGGGCACGATTGACATGGACTACATGAACCTCCACCAATCCGCCCACGGCGACCGCGAAGCCGCCCACCTCCACACCCGCCTCCGCCTCGACCGCAAAATCGTCGTCGGCCACTGGACCGAACCCCAAGTCCACGACCGCATCGACGCCTGGGCCCGCGCCGCCCGCGCCTGGCACGACTGGCAGGGCGCCCGCATCCTCCGCCTCGACGACAACATGCGCCAGGTCGCCGTCACCGAAGGCGACAAAGTCGCCGCCGAAATCCGCCTCGGCTTCACCGTCAACTCCCACGGCATCGGCGACCTCGCCGAACGCATCGCCGCCGTCCCCGAAAAAGCCGCGGACGCCCTCGCCGCCGACTGCCTCGCCGCCTATGCCCCCGCCCCCGCCCTCCGCAAAAACGGCGCCCGCCACGCCTCCCTCCGCGACGCCGCCCGCATCGAACTCGGCCTCCGCGCCCTCCTCGACGAAACCGGCGCGAAAGCCCTCACCGACACCTTTGAAGTCCTCCACGGCCTCAACCAGCTCCCCGGCCTCCCCATCCAGCGCCTCATGGCCGACGGCTACGGCTTCGGCGGCGAAGGCGACTGGAAAACCGCCGCCCTCGTCCGCGCCATGAAAGTCATGGGCCGCGGCCTCAAAGGCGGTGCCTCCTTCATGGAAGACTACACCTACCACCTCGACCCGGCAAACCCCCTCGTCCTCGGCGCCCACATGCTCGAAGTCTGCCCCACCATCGCCGCGCCCGGCCGCAAACCCTCGCTCGAAATCCACCCCCTCGGCATCGGCGGCAAGGGCGACCCCGTGCGCCTCGTCTTCGACGCCCGCCCCGGCGACGCCGTAAACGCCTCCCTCATCGACCTCGGCAACCACTTCCGCCTCGTCGTCAACGAAGTCACCGCCATCAAACCCCCGCGCCCCCTCCCCCGCCTCCCCGTCGCCCGCGCCCTCTGGCGCTGCCGCCCCGACTTCCGCACCGCGCTCGCCGCCTGGCTCCACGCCGGCGGCGCGCACCACACCGCGTTCAGCCACGCCGTCACCACCGAGATGCTGGAAGACTTCGCCGCCATCGCCGGCATCGAGCTGGCCCTCATCGACCGCGACACCCGCCTGGGCGACTTCAAGACCCGCCTCCGCCTAAACGACCACTACTACGCCACCGCCCAAGGCCTGCGAAACTAACCCGCCCTTCCCATATCTCCCCTATTTCCCATTTCTCCCATCCCCCACCCTTTCCCATCCTCCCGCCCTTCCCGCCCGCCTCCGGCCCCTTTCACCATGCCCGCCGCCTACACCGAACTCAAACGCGAAGCCTGCGAAGCCAACCTCGCGCTCCCGCGCCACGGCCTCATCCACCTCACCTTTGGCAACGCCAGCGCCATCGACCGCGCCCGCGGCGTCTTCGCCATCAAACCCAGCGGCGTGGACTACGCCGCGCTCACACCCGCCGACATGGTGCTCATCGACCTCGAAGGCCGCCCCGTCGAACCCGCGCACCGGCTCCGCCCCTCCTCCGACACCCCCACGCACCGCCGCCTCTTCCTCGCCTTCCCCGAAATCGGCGGCGTCGTGCACACCCACTCCCTGCACGCCACCGCCTTTGCCCAGGCCGGGCAGGGCATCCCCGCCCTCGGCACCACGCACGCCGACTACTTTTTCGGCGCCATCCCCGTCACCCGCAAACTGACCCCCGCCGAAATCGGCGGCGGCGCCTACGAATGGGAGACGGGCGCCGTCATCGTGGAACGATTCAAGGAGGCGGACATCGCCCCGCTCGACTGCCCCGCCGTGCTCGTCAACCGCCACGGCCCCTTCACGTGGGGCCCCACGGCGGCCAAGGCGGTCGAGACCGCGTCGGCCCTCGAATACATCGCGCGCCTGGCGCGCCTGACGCAACAACTCGCCCCCGCCCCCGCCCCCCTCGAACCCGGATTGCTCGACAAACATTTCAAACGCAAACACGGCCCCGCCGCCTACTACGGCCAGCCCTGAGCCCGCGGCACCCCGGCATGTTATGAACTGATGTTACGCGGCGGCCCATTTTGGCAGGGCAGCCTCGCCGAGACCGCCGCAATCTTTTGGCAGGGCGGTCTCGCCGAGACCGCCGCAGGCTTTTGGTAGGGCGGTCTCGCCGAGACCGCCGTCGTTTGCCTCGTGGTGCTCGCGGCGGTCTC
>JAITDF010000393.1 GCA_031282705.1 Opitutaceae bacterium
GCGGTCTCGGCGAGACCGCCCTGCCAAAACTGGCCGCCGCGTAACATCAGTCAGTAATGAACTGATGGGACGCGCCGATGCCGCACCGCAGGTTTCCAAGCCTGCCTAAAAACCCACGCCTGACCACGGGCCCGCAACCAAGCGTGAGCTTTTGGAGCAGACTTCCAAACCCGCGGAGGGACGGCGGCGGCGGTTTGCCCCGCAGGAGCAAGCCGCCGCCGCCCCTCCGGGGCCGACCACCGCTGCTCCGGGAACTTCACTGTCACCTCGAAAATGGCGGCGAACCTCACTTGCCGGGTTGTTTCATGAATCCGGCGTTTGGCGCGCAGGCGTTTTTGCCTTGGGTGTCGATGTTGGAGGTGAAGCCGGGGCCGCCGCCCGCGACGTAGCCGTCGCTGCGCCCGCTTTCGTCGCGGCTCACCCAGAAGGCGTAGAATTTGCCTTGCGCGAGTTTGAACTCGAAACGCACGGGCCTGCCGGCGAGCGCGGAGAGGCCGGCGGCGTCTTTCCATTTCACCTGCCCGATGGTCGTGTCGCCGCTCACGCCTTCGCAGTTTTCAAACGTGAAGGGCGCGATTGGTTTTCCATCGACGCCGGTGACCTGCGCAAGGAGCCGGCCCCCGGGCGCGTCCACGTTCACGAAAAGCTGGCTGCCGGTGAACACGACCGGGCGCGTGGTGAGCGCGCCTTCGCCTTGCGCGCCTTCGCCTTGCGCGTTCATCGACGCGAAGCCGTCGCGGCGCAGAATGGCGACGCCCATCGCGCCGCCGACGTGCATGCCGGAGCCCATGATGCCGCCGGGCACCTTCGGGTCCCATGCGCGGGAGGGGTCGCCCGCGAAGCCCGTGTAGTAGATGAGCAGTTTGTCGCCGCGCACGGCCATGAGGTTGCCGACGCTTTGGACGTAGCCGCAGTCCCAGTCGCCGAATTTCAGCGTGGGCTTGATTGCGGGCGAGCGGTCGGGGCGGTCCCAGTTAAAACCGTCGCGGCTGTAGGCGAAGTTCAGGACGGTGAGCTTGGGCAGGCCGCGCGCGGCCCAGTAGCGGTTCTCGGGGCCGTGGAAGAGCTGGAAGAACGAGATGAGGATGCTCTCGTAGGCGCAGGTGTCGATGTTGTAGAGCTGGATGTTGAAATCGTCATTCTCGGGGATGCCGTCGTCGTAGTGCCTGTCGAGTTTGTCGGCGCGCGCCCAGAACACGGGCGTGGAGGGAGTCCATCTGGCGCCCTCGACAAAGGTGTCGGCCTCGACGTAGCCGCGCGAGCGGCCGATGCCCCAGTTGTTCAGTTCCCAGCGCAGCGAGAAGACCCATTTTTTGCGGAAGGGATTGTAGAAAAACGTGGGCCGGTCGCCGGTGTGGCCGCCCGTTCCGTGGTCCTTCCAGTGGATTCCGTCGGGCGAGGTGTAGATATACGGGCGGCGCCCGTCGAGATTCGGGGGGCGCATGAGGAGTTTGTATTTTTCCCGCGGGTCGGTTTCCAGGAAATCATATACGACGCTCCAGGAATCGGGGGCGCGGTCGAGGATTTTGTTGGTGCCGGGAAACACATCGAGCGAGGGGCGCTCCCAGTTGAGGCCGTCCTTGCTGGTGGCGTAGGCGAGGTTGGTGAGGTGGCCGGCCTCATACCATATTTCGAAAAGCTGTTTGTCGGGATTCCACCAGATGGAGCCGCCGAGCGGCGCGGCCACGGGGCAGTCCGCATAGACGGATTTTTTCTCAAGTTCCGTCTCGGGTTTCAGCACGGGGTTGCCCTTGTATTTTTCCGGTTTGTGAAATTCGCGCGCGAGGGTCGTTTTCTCAATGAGGAAATCGTCAACAAACAACTGCCGCCCGATGTCGATGGGCACGACTTTCGGGCGATTTTTCAGGTAGGGGATTTCCGGCGGTTCGTCCGCGTGGATGTCGCGATGGGGCGGCCAGTGTTTCGGGAGGACGATGTTGTTGTAGAGCACCTCGCCGGTGGCGGCGCGGGGGGCGGCGATGCCCGCGAGAAGGGTGCGCGCGGGCATCGTAATTTTTTCGCCCGGCCCGATGGCGCGCGTGTGGATGACCAGTTTGCGGTCGGGAAATTTATCGCCCTGGCTCGCGAGGGGCACGGTGTCCTTTTTTCCGAAGCCTTGTTCCTTCAGGGATTCGAGGGCGCCGGTGTCGGAGGAAAATGCGACACCGATGATGTCACCAGCCTTTGCGCACTCGAAGGCGTGCCCGCGATCGGAGCGGAGCAGGTAGAATTCGCGTCCGTCGAGATAGGCCGGGATTTTCTGGCTCCTGCCGAAGTTGCGCTTTCTTTCGTAGTTTTGGTCGCTGAAGAAAAGCTCCGACTCCATGACAAAATCGGTCGTGAGCACGCCGAAATCGACCGGTTCGTCGAAGAGCGGGATCATCGTGGCCGGGTTCCAGGGGGCGTTGGATCGCGCCGCCTGGTAAATGAGCGGCACGCCGGCCGGCGCGGCCGGCTGGAGCGGTGCCGTTGCGACAAGGCACAGGGCGAGGAGCGTGGTTTTATTCATGGTGCGGCGTGTGTTTTTTCAGGTTCATGGCGCGGTGTGTTTTCACCACATGCAGGTAATGCCGAGGTTGATGCTGTAGCCTTCGGTCTCGCGACCGTAATGGCAAGCCGCGTCCAGGCCCGCGGCCACCCGGCGGGCCAGGCGCAGGGACGCGCCCGCGTTCACCATGACGGAGCC
>JAITDF010000402.1 GCA_031282705.1 Opitutaceae bacterium
GCGGTCTCGGCGAGACCGCCCTGCCAAAACTGGCCGCCGCGTAACATCAGGGCGTAATCATCGTTTCCGCCGCCCCTCCGCCGCGCCACCTTGCCGCGGCGCCCCATGCGCATACCGGGAAGCCCGTCGGTGACGCGGTGCCGCCGGCACTGCGCGCGGGAAGATCGTTCATCGTCCATCGTCCATCGTCCGGGAGTGCCGGCGGCGCCGCCGGCGCGCGCGGAAAAGGCCGGGAACGCCCGGCAACTCTGCCCAATCGCTCCGCGCCCGGCCCGCGATGAGCGATTCAGCCGTATTATGGGGCGGTTTGCCCGGCAGTTCGGGCGTGAATGGGCCGTGGCCTTTGCGCAAAGTCAGGGGCATTCCCTGCCAAGTCCGACAAACCATCCCGCACAGCCCGCACAGCCCGCACGCACCCGCACAAGCCCGCACAAACATCCCGTCCCGCCCAACGCAACGTCCGCACAAACACCCGCCCGCACAACACCCGTCCGCACAAACACCCGTCCGCACAACGCCCGCCACTCACCCGATTCCGATTCCCCGTCCGGCCCTGTCCGGCCAGACGACCCACTGACAGATGAGAAAGAAGAAAGAGAAAGAGGAAGAGGAAAGAGAACGGGAGCAACTAAGAGAGAGAACGAGAACGAGAACGAGTAAGAGAACGAGAATGAAAAACGGAAGCGGTTGGGCGGACAATTAACATTTTTTAAACTTAAACTTAAACTCCCAACTCAAACTCCCAACTTAAACTTTTCCGATGAAATCGCCCCGCCTTCTTGCCGCGTGTTTTTTTACCTGCCTTGCCCTGCCCGGCCTCGACGCCCAGCGGGCGCCGGCCCGGCACCCGCCCGCCGCGTCCGCGTCCGCCGCGGCCGCGCCCGCCGCGCCAGCACCGGCCGACGAGGAGGTCGTCTTCCTCTCTCCCTTCGAGGTCAGCGCGGGCAAGGACACCGGCTACATGGCCGCCGAGGCCGCCAGCGGCACCCGCTACGCCGCCTCCGTGCTGGAGGTGCCCATGTCCATCCAGGCCATCACCAGCGAGTTCATCGAGGACTTCCTCCTGCTCGACATCAACGACGTGCTCGCCTACACCTCCGGCTTTGTGCCCACCGAGGGCACCGGCGCGATGAACCTGCGCGGCATCCGCTCCTACTCCGGCATGTATAAAAACGGCATCCGCGAGGGCGGCATCTTCGGCCCGGTCGGGGTGGACCGCGTCGAAATCATGCGCGGGCCGAACGCCGCCATCTACGGCGCCACCGAGCCCTCCGGCCTGCGCAACACCGTCACCAAAAACGCCACCCCGAAACCCTCGCAGCAATTCCGGTTCACCGCCGGCACCGGCGACTTTTACCGCGCCACCCTCTCCGTCAACCAGCCCATCGACAGGCGCCGCCTGTTCACGCGCTTCGACTTTTCCACCGAGCAAAGCCGGCAGTCCGTCAGCGATTTCGCCGACTTCCGCCGCCTCAACCTCTACCACGCCACCACCTGGCGCATCGGGCCGAAAACCACGTTCACCTACCATTTTGAATACATCAAATACCGCAACGCCACGCAGGCCGCGAACGGCCTCCCGTGGGTGCGCTCGCCCGTCACCCTCCCCGACAGCGACGGCACCTACAAGACCATCACCGCCTACGCCGGCAGCTTCGGCTCCGGCATCTGGGAGCGTTTCCAAAACCTCAACACCTCCGGCAAAGGCGCGTTTGCCGCCATGAACTACGCGCAAATCGACGCCAACCTCACCCACCAGTTCGCCCGCTGGTGCTCCCTGCGCATCCTCGCCAGCCGCTGGTGGCGCGAGCAGGACCTCCTCAACACCAACGTCTCCGCCGGCAACACCCGCACGGTCGTTGACCCGTTCACCGGCGCGCGCTCCACCGTCACCATGCGCGCCCCCAACGGCCAGCCCTACGGCGGCTACGGCAGCTACATTTATGATGTCACCAACGGCGGCACGATCACCGCCGCCGGGCGCCTCGGCGGCGTCTTCACCCCCCGGCTCGCGCGCAACCGCGAGGTGGAAAACGACATCCAGGCCGACCTCCTCTTCGACTTCCAAACCGGCCCCGTCCGCCACAAACTCCTCATCACCGCCGACTACAGCATCCACGACGTCATCTCGCGGCAAAAGCAAACCGTCGCCCGCGACCCCGGCGACCCCGCGCAACTCCCCGGCGACCCCTCCAACTGGACCCGCTGGGGCGCCGCCATCGTCCTCGACGAGCACTTCTGGGGCGACTGGTCCTTCACCGACCCCGGCTTCGACTACGACTCCGATTTCTTCAACGAGTCCAAATGGAACTTCCTCACCGCCTGGACCAGCCGCCAGCTCATCAACAAGGGCTTCATGGTTTCCGAGCGCTTCTCCCTCTTCGACAACCGCCTCATCGGCTTCATCGGCGCCCGCCACGACGAGGTCAAGGACACGCAAATCGACCGCATGAGCGAAAAGAACTTCCGCGACCAGGTCTTCGCCCCCGGCGCCATGATCAGCTACCCCACCGACAGCGCCGACACCTTCCAAAGCGGCCTCCTCTACAAACTCCGCCCCGCCCTCTCGCTCTACTTCAACGCCAGCCAGTCCTTCAACCCCAACAGCCGCACCGACGCCTGGCGTCGCGACCAGAACAAAAACCCCCTCAAGGCCGAGCGCGGCCAGGGCATCGAAATCGGCATAAAATCCGCCCTCTTCAACGAACGCCTCAACTTCACCCTCAACTATTACGACATCGACAAAAAGAACCTCGCGCTCCAGGCGCGGGACGAAGCCGACCTCGTCATCACGCTCGACGACGGCATCGGCTACGCGAAATCCAGCAACGTCATCAGCTCCCGCGGCTTCGAGCTGGACTTCAACTGCCGCCCCTCCCCCGCCCTCAACCTCTTCGGCGCCCTCAGCTACAATGAAATCGCCTACACCCGCGTGGACAACCCCACCGAGCAATACCGCCTGCACGTCCCCCCGGACAGCACGCCCAAGTGGGCCGGCAGCCTCGGCGCGAACTACAGCGTGACCGCCGGCCCGCTCAAGGGCCTCAGCCTCCGCATCGGCGTCCGTTACATGGGCGCGATGATCGTCACCACCGGCCGCTACTCCGTGCTCGGCAACAGCAAAATCGAGGCCCCGAGCCTCACCGTCGGCAGCCGCACCTACAAACAATACTATTTTGAAAACCCCGCCTACACCTTCGTCGAGGGCGGCATCGGCTACGGCTGGCGCACCGGCAAATACAGCCACTCCGCGAGCCTCGACGTGAAAAACCTCCTCAACCTGAAGTATATGCGCGGCTCTCGCCCCGGAGACCCCATGGCTTTATTTGTTAACTACGGCCTCCGGCACTGATTCCGCCCGCCCCCCTCTCCCGCCAACCCATGCCATCGAAACCCGCAACGCCCGCCGGCACATCAGGGGCCGCCCGTCGTCCGCCAGACGCGGCGCAAGTCCGCGCCCTGCCGTCACGCGCCGATTTCCCCGGCGCGCGCGAGGGGGAGCAGCGTGATCTTGTCCGTCAATGGCGCGACATGACCGCCCGGATAAACGACCCACAACCTGTCGAGCCGCAGGGTCTCGATGGCCGCGTGCATGGACTTCGTCGTCGCCGGCTTTTCGCTCCACTTGAACTCGATGCCGGTGCGCCGCCCGTTGATCAGGCAGAACAGGTCCACCTCGGCCCCCGAATGCAACGCCCAGAACCACGCCTCCGCCGGACGCAGCACGGCCAGCGTCTGCTCCAGCGCGAAGCCCTCCCACGAGGCGCCGGCCTTCGGGCTGTGCCAGAGGGCGTCGCGGTCGCGCAAGCCCAGCAGGGCGTGAAACAGCCCGCTGTCGCGCAGGTAAATCTTCGGCGCCTTCACCACGCGTTTGCCAAAATTCTCGTGCCAGGGCGGAAGCACGCGCACCATGTAGGTGCCCTCCAGCACGTCCAGTTGCCGGCGCACGGCCGCCGCGCCGATGCCGAGCGAGCGGGCCAGCTCGGAGGCGTTGAAAATCTGCCCGTGGTAATGCGCGAGCATCATCCAGAAACGCCGCAACGCCGCCGTGTCACGCTCCGGCAGGCGCAACGCCACATCGCGCATGAGGAAGGTCTGGATGAAATTGTCGCGCCACGCGAGGCTCGCCTCCTCGTTCTCCGCGAGCCACGAGCGCGGAAACCCGCCGCGCCGCCAGAGCGCGTCGAGTTTTTCCGGGTCGGTGTCGCCGCCGGTCTCCGCGAGGTGGAAGGGGTGCATCTCGACAAACTCCACCCGTCCGGCGAGGGTTTCGGCGGCGTCCGCCCCGAGTTGCGGCGAGGCGCTGCCGAGGAGCAAAAACCGCGCCGGCGCGTCTTCGCGATCGGCCAGCACGCGCAGCACGGGAAACAAGTCCGGGCGCGTCTGGATTTCGTCGAGAATGACCAGCCCGCGCTGCGCGGACAGGAACAGTTGCGGGTTTTGCAACGCCGCCAGATCATCCGCCGATTCCAAGTCGAGGAAAGTCACCCCGCCGGGGCGGTCGGCGGCGATTTGCCGCGCCAAGGTGCTTTTCCCGCATTGCCGCGGCCCCAGCAGCGCGACCACCGGCGCCCGCCGCAGGGCGGTCTCCACCAACGAACGGTAAACAGGTCTCGGAATGCTGATCATACTGGAAAAATCGACGCATTGATTTCATTTTTCAAGGATAATCAGGCTGGGAAAATGAAAACATGCATGGGCTGTCGGCTCCTGACTCCTTTGCCACCCTGCCGCCTCCGACCATTTTTCAAACTGCCCGCAAACCATTAAACCCACCCTCTCCTTCACCATGAAAGCAAAACTCCGCGCCTCCACGACCATCCCCGCCCTCCTCGCCGTCGCCGCCGCCATCACCGGCGCGACCGCCTTCCTCGCCCCCGCCCCCGCCCGCGCGGCGGACGAAGTGGCGCTGCCGCTCCCCAGCATCCGCTGGGACCCGGTGGAAAGCGGCACCAGCGTGCCCAACACCGGCTCCCGCGACGGCCTGCCCGACGCCACCAGCGCCTACGCCCTCCTCCTCAAAAAATTCACCGGCGCCAACTTCAACGCCACCCCCGGCGTTGACCTCGTCA
>JAITDF010000409.1 GCA_031282705.1 Opitutaceae bacterium
GCGGTCTCGGCGAGACCGCCCTGCCAAAACCGGCCGACTGCGTAACATCAGTTTCTCTTTATCTTTCGTCAGGAACGAGCAGGGAGAAAGTGGAAAGAGGAAAGAGGAAGGATTCCGGCAGGTGACACAATTTCGCATTTTGAATATACACAATCCATAAAGTAAAATTGCGATTGGCAGCGCGTGCGTGAACTGCTGGAAATCGGCCGCAATCCGTCCGGGCCGGTTCTGATGAACCGGCCCGGACGCGCCAATCGCAATCCACACACACAATTCCGCCGAGAAACATGAGCCAGCCAGACAAAACAAACACGCAGCCGCCCCGCCCGGCGCCGGGCGGGGCTCAGCCCGGCGCATCGTTTCATTTCGATGCGAATCTTCCGCTCGACGAACGGTTCGACGTGGTCGTGGCCGGCGGCGGCCCGGCGGGAGTGGCCGCCGCGGCCGCCGCCGCGCGCGAGGGGGCGAAAACGCTCCTCGTCGAGGCCTCGGGCTGCCTCGGCGGCATGGGCACCGCCGCGCTTGTCCCGTCATGGGCGCCTTTTGGGGACGGGCAAAAAATAATATATCGCGGCCTCGCCGAACGCATTTTCAGGCAATGCAGGGCGGCCATGCCGCATATCGCCGCCGACCGCCTGGACTGGGTGCCCATCGACCCCGAATACTTGAAACGGGTTTATGACGCTCTCGTTCAGGAGCACGGGGTCGAGGTGCTTTTCCACACCCGCCTGGCCTCCGTCTGGCGCGGCAGGCGGGGCGACATGGACGGCGGGGTGATCATGCTCACCGGCAAGTCGGGGCTTTCCGCGGTCAAGGCCGGGGTTTATATTGATTGCACCGGAGACGCCGACCTCGCCGCGTGGGCCGGCGCGCCGACCGGGACCGGCGACGGCCCGGAAATAAAGCCCATGCCCGCCACGCTCTGCTTCATGCTTTGCAATGTTGACACCGGCGCCTACGAGCGCGGCCCGGCGCTGGGCGTGAACAACCCGGGCAGCCCCATCCACGCCATCGTGGACAGCGGCCTGTATCCGCTGATTGATGACACGCACATCATCGGAAACATTCTCGCCCCCGGCGTCGTCGGCTTCAACGCCGGGCACCTTTACGAGGTGGACGGCACCGACCCGGCGACGGTGTCGAGGGGGATGGCCGCCGGGCGGGCCAAGGCCGCGCAATTCCGCGACGCCCTCGCGCGTTTTCACCCGGAGGCGTTCGGGCGCGCGTTTCTTGTGGAGACGGCCCCGTTGATGGGCATCCGCGACAGCCGCCGGGTGACGGGCGATTATATGCTCACGGCCGATGATTACATGAAACGCCGGACCTTCCCGGACGAGATTGCGCGCAATTGTTATTATCTCGACGTGCATCCCGCCTCCCCCAGGGAGTCGCGCGGGATAAAGGCATTCGAGAAATTCCAGCAGGGCACGTTTTGCTACGGGCCGGGCGAATCGCACGGCATCCCCTACCGCTGCCTGACGCCGCGGGGATTGCGCAATGTGCTTGTCGCCGGGCGCTGCATCTCCGCCGACAGGGCGGTGCAGAGCAGCGTGCGGGTCATGCCGGCCTGCCTCGCCACCGGCGAGGCCGCCGGCGCCGCCGCCGCGATTGCCGCGGACAGGCACGGCGGGGATGTGCGCGCGGTTGATGTCGCCGGCCTCCGCGCGCGCCTGCGCGGGCACGGGGCATGGCTGCCGGAAACATGAAAACCCCGGGTTCGCCGCCATTTTGAATGACAGAAAAGAGAGGCATGGAAAGGCGGCGCCTGCAACGCGAACGAAGAGCGCGGTTGCACACCATCGAAACCACCCTGGATTATAAAAACCGGTGACAACCACATTATGAAAAAAGTGACATTTGTGCATGAGGGCCGGACGGCGCGGCAAGTCGCCATGCCCGTCGGCGGGCTTGGCGCGGGCAGCGTCAGTCTCGCCGGCAACGGGGCCATTGAGGATTTTTCCATCCACCACCTGCCGCAGAAAAGCGCCGTGGCCGACAGCTGGCAGCCGGCGCCGGCGGCGTTCGGGCTGGTGCATATCCGCGGCAAAAAACCAATCACGCGGCTGCTGGAAGGGCCGCTGCCGCCGGAGAAGATTTATTGCTTCGGCTTGCAGGCGCATGGGCTGCGGCGCGGCGGCCACGAGGGGATGCCGCGCTTCGCCAGGGCGAAATTCGAGGGCGAGTTCCCGTTCGGCCACGTGCATTTGCGCGACCCGAAGCTGCCGCTGGCGGTGACGCTGACGGCCTTCAACCCCTACATCCCGCTCGACGACAAAAATTCCGGCATCCCGTGCGCCATTCTGGAATACACTTTCACCAATCGCTCGGCGCGGACGGTGGAGTTTGATTTTGTGTATAGTCTCTCGCATCTGACAGTGGGCAAAAAGAGCGGCTGGAAGGGCGCGCGCGGACGGGCGGCGCCGGGGCGCGGCGTGCTGTTCACCAACGACGAGGACGCCTCCAGCGAGACCTTCGGCAGCAGCGCCCTGTATTCGCTCGGCGCGGCGCCGGTCATCAAGGGCGCCTGGTTTCGCGGGGGCTGGTTTGACGCGCTGTCGGCGTTGTGGCGGGAGGTGGACGAGGGGCGCTTCACCGCCAACGACGGCGGCGGGGAGGCGGGCGGGCGGCCCGGCGGCTCCATTTTGCTGGGCGGCAGGCTGCGGCCCGGCGGCGCCGTGACTTATCCGCTGGTGTTCGCGTGGCACGTGCCGAATGTATATTGGCAGTGCACGGACGCGGAGCTGGCCGCGCCGCCGGAGGCCGCGCCGTATTGGCAGCCGTATTACGCCGGGCAGTGGCGCGACGCGGGCGAGGTGGCGGAGTATGTGCGGAAAAACTATGCATCGCTCCGCGCGCGGACGCTGGCGTTCAAGGACGCGCTGTTCGGCTCGACGCTGCCGCGCGAGGCGCTGGACGCCGTCAGCGCCAACCTGGGCATCCTGAAATCCCCCACCGCGCTGCGGCAGCGGAACGGCAATTTCTGGGGCTGGGAGGGCTGCGGGGTCGGCCGGGGTTCGTGCGACGGCACTTGCACGCATGTGTGGAATTACGCGCAGGTGATGCCGCATTTGTTCCCGCAACTGGAGCGCACCGTGCGCGAGCAGGAGCTGCTGCGGTCGATGGACGGGCGCGGCCATGTCAATTTCCGCGCCGCCATCCCCGACGGGCCGAAGCTGCACAATTTCCACGCCGCCGCGGACGGCCAGCTCGGCGGCATCATGAAGTTGTGGCGCGAATGGCAAATCTCCGGCGACACGGAGTGGCTGCGCGCGCTGTATCCGAAGGCGCGGCTGAGTCTGGAGTTTTGCATCAACACCTGGGACCCGGAGCGGCGGGGCGCGCTGGTGGAGCCGCATCACAACACTTATGACATCGAATTCTGGGGGCCGGACGGCATGTGCAACAGCATCTACCTCGGCGCGCTGTGCGCGGCGGCGGAGATGGCGGCGGCGGCGGGCGCCGATGACGACGCGGCGGAATACCGCCGGCTGGCGGTGGCGGCGGCGGAGTTTCTGGACGGGGAGTTGTTCAACGGCGAATATTATTATCAAAAAGTGCGGTATCGCGAATTGCGCGACCAGTCCTTCGCGCAACTCATCGCCGGCGGCGCCGGCGGCGAGTTGTTGGAATTGTTGCGCCGGGAGGGGCCGAAATACCAATACGGCGCCGGCTGCCTGTCCGACGGGGTGATCGGCGCGTGGATGGCGGCGCTCTACGGCATCGAGACGCCGCTCAACCGCGCCAACGTCCGCAAGGCGCTGGAGGCGATTTACCGGCACAATCTCCGCCGCGATTTGAGCGGGCACGCCAATCTGCAACGCCCGGGTTACGCGCTCGGCAAGGAGGCCGGCCTGCTGCTGTGCTCGTGGCCGCGCGGCGGGAAGCCGGTGCTGCCATTTGTGTATAGTGACGAGGTGTGGACGGGCATCGAGTATCAGGTGGCCTCCCATCTCATCATGGAGGGCAGGGTCCGGGAAGGGCTGGATATTGTCAGAATCACGCGCGGGCGTTATGACGGCAGCGTGCGCAATCCGTATGACGAGTATGAGTGCGGGAGTTATTACGCGCGGGCGATGGCGGCGTATGCCCTGCTGCCGGCGTTGAGCGGGTATCGTTATTCGGCGGTGACGAAGACGCTGTGGTTCGGCCCGAAGCTGGAGGCGCGGCCGTTCCGGGTGTTTTTCGCCGCCGCCACCGGCTACGGCAGCATCACACTGACGCGGCGGGCGCTGACGGTGGATTTGCTGGAGGGGACGCTGGAGGTGGCGCGGCTGGTGCTCGCCGCCGGCGGGGAGACCAGGATGCTGGAGGTCAATGTCACCGCCCGCGCCGGACGCCCGGCGGTTGTCAAGTTATAGGCCGATGTTACGCAGCCAAAGAAATCCAGGGCCTCGCGAAGGCACGGCGGCGGCGGCGGCGGATTGCCGACGATGGACGATGGACGACGGCGGGGCGCCTGTGCCACGCAATCCGGCGCTTCCGCGTAACATCAGTTGCTTAAACTTAAACTTGCCGGCGAAGCCGGCTCGCTGCCGCCCCTTCGGGGCTTGTGTATATATTGACGTTTTCCGTGGATTCCTCGCTGCGCTCGTCACCCACGGCTAAATGCTGCCGCCCCTTCGGGGCTGAAACGCTGCGCTCGTCACCCACGGCCAAGGGACGAGGCCATTCCGGGGCTTCACTGTCTCATCGAAAACTGCGGCGAATCCCGAAAATTAGTATCTGATGTTACGCAGTCGGCAGGCTTTTGGTAGGGCGGTCTCGCCGAGACCGCCGCGAGCGCCACGAGGCAAACGACGG
>JAITDF010000411.1 GCA_031282705.1 Opitutaceae bacterium
GCGGTCTCGGCGAGACCGCCCTACCAAAAAACCTCTCCTGCGTAACATCAGTGAATAATTTCCCTGCGGAAAAACAGGCGGCTTGGCGCATGGGTTCACGCGGTGTCCGGTGGGCGGGCCTCTGGTTTGTTTTCCATTCCGCATTCTTCATTCCCCCTTTTTCATCGGCATCGCAGATGCCCGACCTCACCGCCTCCGCCACCGAGCGCCAGCTCACCACCGCCGCGCGCGACCACGTGCTCACCAACATCAACTGCTGGTCGCCCGACGGAAGCCGGCTGGCCTGCGACACGCGCTCCGACGGCGGCGCGAAGTTCGACGGCGCAAGCATTGAAACCGTGGATGCAAACAACGGCCGCGTCCGCACGCTCTACCGCTCCGCCAACGGCGCCGGCTGCGGCGTGGTGACGTTTCATCCCGCGCTCGACCGCGTCGTTTTCATCCTCGGCCCGGAAAATCCGGACGGCGGCTGGAGCTACGGCGTTTCGCGCCGCCGCGGCGTGATCGTGGACGCCGTCCGGCCCATGCACGCCAGCCCGCTCGACGCGATGAACTACGCGCCGCCGTTCACGCCGGGCGCGTTGCGCGGCGGTTCGCACGTGCACGTTTACAGCGCCGACGGCCGGTGGCTGAGTTTCACCTACGACGACGAAATCCTCTCGCGCCTCGACGAAGCCGATGAAAAGGCGGAAGGGCGGGAGGGCGCGCCGGCTGCCCCCGGCCCCATGCCGGCGGCGGGGCGCGACCGCAACCAGCGCAACGTCGCCGTGGCCATGCCGCTCCCTGACGGCGTGGCGCTCAAAGTCGCCCGCACGCATCCGCGCAACCACGACGGCGGTTTCTTCTGCGCCGTCGTCACCCGCACCGTCAACGAACCCCGCCCCGGCTCCGACGAAATCAGCCGCGCCTTCGAGGAAGGCTGGATCGGCGAAAACGGCTACATCCGCGCCGACGGCACGCGGCAGCGCCGCGCCCTCGCCTTCCAAGGGCTCGTCACCGCCGCCGACGGCAGCCGGCACGCCGAGGTCTTCGTGGTGGACATCCCCGACGACATCACGCGCCCCGGCGACGCCCCGCTGGAAGGCACCGCGACCCGCCGCCCCGCGCCGCCCGCCGGCGCCGCGCAACGCCGCCTCACCTTTACCGATGCGCGCAAATTCCCCGGCCTCGCCGCCGCCCCGCGCCACTGGCTGCGCAGCTCGCCCGACGGCGCGCAAATCGCCTTTCTCATGAAGGACGGCGCCGGCGTCACGCAACTCTGGACGGTTTCCCCCAACGGCGGCGGACCGCGCCAGGTCACGCGCCTCCCGCACGGCATCGCGTCGGCGTTTTCGTGGAACCGCGACGGCACGCGCCTCGCCGCCGTCATCGACGGCAGCGTGTGCGTGATCGACGCGGCCACCGGCGCCGCCGCCCGCCTCACGCCGCGCCGCGGGCCGGACGCCGCGCCCCTGGAGCTTGCCTGCGTATTCTCGCCCGACGGCACGCAAATCGCCTTCCTCCGCCGCGTGGTGTCTCAAGGCGCCGGATACAACCAAATCTTCACCGTGAGCGTCCCCGCGCAAACCCCGCCCCCGCCGGATTTATAATCCCACCTTTCTCCCTCTTTATTCTTTATCTTTCTCCTTTCTCCTTTCTCTTTTCTCTTTATCTTTATTCTTTATTCTTTCTCTTTATCTTTCTCTTTCGCTTCCCCAGCCACCCGTTTGCAGGCACTTCGCAACGCAAGCAAAGCCCATGCAAACGGGGTGCCGGGGGAAGAGGAAGATAAAGAGAAAGAGGAAAGAATAAAGATAAAGAGGAAGGATGAAGAAAAAGAATAAAGAGAAAGATAAAAACTCCGAACCGTTTCTCCACTCCAATCCACAAACCAGCCGTCAACAAACCCGTCCACCAATGAAAAAACACCCGTCCTCCCAAAAAACCGCCCGCCCGCGCCCGCGCCTCGCCGCGGGCCTGGCCCTGCTCGCGCTCGCCGTCACGACCGCTGGCGCCGATGTCGTCTTCGCGCCCTTCTTCCGCGACAACGCCGTGCTCCAGCGCGAAAAACCCGTCCCCGTCTGGGGCCGCGCCGACCCCGGCGAAAAAGTCACCGTCACCTTTCAGGCCCAGACCGCCGCGGCCACCGCCGACGACATGGGACGCTGGAGCGTGACGCTTGCGCCGATGCCGGCCAACGGCACGCCCGCCGAACTCGTGGCGAAAGGCAAAAACACCGTCACCGCGCGCAACATCCTCGTCGGCGAAGTCTGGCTCTGCTCCGGCCAGTCCAACATGGCCATGACCGTTGACCGCACCCTCAACGCCGGCGCGGAAATCGCCGACGCCGCCAACTACCCGCTCATCCGCCAGTTCAAGACCAAGCTCACCTCCGCCGCGCTGCCGTGCGACGATGTCGAGGGCGCATGGGAGGTCGCCGGCCCCTCCACCGCCGGCGGCTTCTCCGCCGTCGCGTATTATTTCGGACGCGAACTCTTCAAGGCGCTCAACGTCCCCGTCGGCCTGCTCAA
>JAITDF010000428.1 GCA_031282705.1 Opitutaceae bacterium
AGGGAGGGGAGCATGGGAGATATGGGAGATATAGGAGGCATGGGAGATATGGGAGGCGTGGGAGGCATGGCGTTTGCGGGGTGGGGGGGGCTTCCGCACGCTGTGCGGAGGGGCGGCGCGGGGCGGCGGGCTTTCCCTCGTAGCTTGGAACAAGCATGAGCTTCCGCACGCTGTGCGGCGGGGGGGCGCGGGGCGGGGGGGCGGGTGGCGCGGACGGAAGACGCCGACTGGAAAGTCGGCGCTCCCAAGGGGGGCGGCGCGGGGGCGGGGGCCGTCAGGTGTAGTCGCGGCGGAGGTTGCTGGGGAGGTGGCCGAGTTCTTCGCGGTATTTGGCCACGGTGCGGCGGGCGATGTTGATGCCTTTTTCCTGGAGTTTGACCACGAGTTCCTGGTCGCTGAGGGGTTTTGTCCGGTCTTCGGTGGTGATGAGTTCGTTGAGCATTTCTTTTACGCTGGTGTTGGAGACGGTGGCGCCGTCTTCGGATTGGTAGCCGGGGGTGAAGAAGTATTTGAGTTCAAAGACGCCGTGGGGGGTTTTTATGTATTTGTTCGCGATGGCGCGGCTGACGGTGGTCTCGTGCACGCCGACGGCGTCGGCGATTTGCGTCATGGTGAGGGGTTTTAGGCGGGAGACGCCTTGTTCGAAGAAGTCGCGCTGGACTTTCAGGATTTCGCGGGCGATGCGTTCGATGGTCTGCTGGCGTTGTTCGATGGAGTTGATGAGGAATTTGCCGGAGCGGATGCGTTCGCGGAGGTATTCGGTTTCGGTTTTGCCGAGGGTGCCTTTGGCGATGAGTTCGCGGTAGGTGGCGGAGATGCGGAGGCGGGGGATGTAGTCGTTGTTGAGGGTGAGGTGCCAGTCGGCGCCGTCCTTGGCGGCGGTGATGTCGGGGATGACGACGCGGTTGCTGTCTTCGGCGAAGCGGCGGCCGGGGGCGGGGTCGAGGGCGGCGATTTCGGCGATGGCGGTCTGCACGTCTTCGGGGGTGACGCCGAGTTTGCGGGCGAGGTCGGGGATGCGCCGGCGGGCGAGGAGGTCGAAGTGGTCGCGGATGATGGCGGCGGCGGGGGAGTTTTCGCGGTTTTTGGCGGCGAGTTGGTGGAGGAGGCATTCGGCGAGGGTGCGGGAGCCGATGCCGGGGGGGTCGAAGGTTTTGAGGAGGGCGTGGGCTTGCTGGACGGCTTCGAGGGGGAGGGCGGCCTGGAGGGCGATGTCGTTGGGGGTCTGGGTGAGGTAGCCGCGGTCGTCGATGCTGCCGATGAGGTGGTCCAGGGCTTCGCGGGCGGGGGGGGCGAGGTCGGCGAGGTCGGCCTGGCCGGCGAGGTGTTGCTGGAGGGAGGTTTCGGTGACGAGGGAGTCGAAGAAGTGCTGGCGGCGTTCGGCGTCTTCGGTGGTGCGGGGTTGGTTGCCGCCGGCGGCGGCCATGTAGTCGCGCCAGTCGTCGTCGAGTTTGGAGAGGATTTCAAATTCCTTGGAGAAGTCCATTTCTTCGCGGGCGTCGGCGTCGGCGGGGGCGGGGGCGGGGTTGTCGTCGTCGGCGGGCGGGGCGGCGGCGGCTTCGGCGGCGCGGTCGATGTTGAGGTCTTCCATGGGGAGTTCCTCAAGGGCGGGGTTGTTTTGGAGTTCTTCCTGGATGACGGAGCGGAGGTCGAGGGCGGCGACTTGGAGGATTTTCAGGGACTGGCGGAGTTGGGGCGCGAGGACGAGCGACTGGGTCTGGCGCTGGCGGAGGTCTTGGTTGAAGGCTGGGCCGCTCATGAAGGGCTTTTTGGTGCCGGGTTCCGGTTTGGGATTCTGGTTTTTGGGTGGTGGGTCCGGGTTTTGGGTGGCGCGTGGCGGCCGGTTTGCCCGGGAGATTACTTTGCCGCCACCGCGCGGGCCTGGCGGGAGGGGGACTTGGGGGTGGCGTCGAGGAGTTCCTTGAGATAGACGCCGAGTTTTTCGTTGGTGGGGCCGTAGCCGTCGCTGTAGAGGTAGAGTTCGAGGTCGGTGAGCATTTGCGCGGCGGATTGGTAGCGTTTGTCGCGGTCGCGCTGGAGGGCTTTTTGGATGATGGCTTCGAGGCGGCTGTCGATGTCGGGGCGCAGGGCGCTGAAGCGGGGGATGGGCATGGTGAGGATGTTGCGGCGCGATTCGAGGCGGTCGGGGGAGCGGAAGATGTTGCGGCCGAGGAGGACTTCGGTGAGGACGATGCCGAGGGGGAAGAGGTCGGCGCGGGCGTCGGTGACGGCGTAGCTGGCCTGTTCGGGCGAGAGGTATTCGTCTTTGCCGGCGATGACTTTGCCTTCCTCGTTATACATGAGGTCGAGGGCCTTGGCGATGCCGAAGTCGGTGAGTTTCACGTCGCCTTCGGGGGCGAGGAGGATGTTTTTCGGGCCGATGTCGCGGTGGACGATGTTGAGGTGGCGGCCTTCGGCGTCGCGTTTTTCGTGGGCGTAGGCGAGGCCGCGGGCGACGCGGGAGACGATGAAGGCGGCGATGTCGGCGGGGACTTGGCGTCCGAGGGTCTGGTGGTGTTCCAGGAAGGTTTCCAGGTGCACGCCGCGCACGAGTTCCATCACCATGAAGTAATGCCCGTTGTCGGTGCCGAGGTGGTAGGTCTGGACGATGTTGGTGTGGATGAGGTCGGCGACGAGGCGGGCTTCGCCGATGAAGTTTTTCTGGAATTCGGGGATGGCGGAGTATTCGGCGCGAATGATTTTGAGGGCGACGGCCTTGCGGAAGTTGCCGGCGCCGCACTGCATCGCCTCGAAGACAATCCCCATGCCGCCTTCGGCGATTTTGCGGACAAGTTCGTAGCGGAGCGCGTTGGAAATGTGTTTGAGCGTGGGCACGGCAGGAGGGAGGAAAATTGAGGGTGGCAGTGCAGGCAAGCATGGATGCGCTAATCCAGCATGAAAAGTGCTTCATCGGCGGCGGGTCGCCCGTGCCACGCAATCCGCCGCGCCGCCGTGTTCCATCAGAAAGGGATTGCCGTTTGGGGCCGGGTTGGCGGCGCAATTTCGGGGGCGGGTCGGGGATTGGCAATCCTTCAGGAGGCCAGGAGGCGGCGGAGGGTGGTGTCAACTTCGCGGGGGCTGGCTTTGCCGCGGCTGGCTTTCATGACGGGGCCTTTGAGGGCGTTGATGGCGCTTTCCTTGCCGGCGCGGAATTCGGCGG
>JAITDF010000472.1 GCA_031282705.1 Opitutaceae bacterium
CGCAAGGCCGCTGGTGGCAACGCCTTCGCGCCGCCTACCGCCGCGTCGCCCAATGGCTGCGTTCTACTGCGCCGCAGTTGCCATTCCCTCTCCCGCCAACACCAGCGCTCCTCCAAGGGTTTAACTCCAACTGCGGAATTTAGGATAACGTTTTCCGTGGGTTCCTCGCTTCGCTCGTCACCCACGGCTAAATGCTGACGCCCCTCCGGGGCGAAATCCGCCGACACCGGCGCCTGCCGCCCCCTTCGAGGCTGAAACGCTGCGCTCGTCACCCACGGCCAAGGGCTGCGTCCCTCCGGGGCTGAAAAGGTCAATCGCTGGCTCCGCTTCGCGGCGGCACGATGGGGAATCCATTCCGAATGGCGGGGAACGGGGTTTTCAGGGCCTCCATCCGGCCGGGTCGGGTTGCAGGCGTTTTGTGATGGCTTCGGCGACTTGATCGGGGAGGGGTTTCCAGCCGGCGGGGCGCAGGTCGGGCGCCTCGGCGTCGGAGAGGGGGCGGATGGCAAAGAGTTCGTGGCGGAGGAGCCAGAGCAGGATGTGCTCCATGTTGTAGGCGGCGTTTTCGGCGCCGCCGGGGAAGATGGTTTTCCACGCGGCGTCGAAGGCGTCGCGGTCGCCGCGCAGGAAGGCGGTCACGCCGGCGCGCGCGCCGGTCGCGGCGTCGCCGCCGAAGAGGATGATGCGTTCGCCGGTGGTGAGCCGGGCGGCGCGCGAGAAGAGCCAGAGGTATTCGATGGGGAAGGTGTTTCCGGCGGCGAAGGCGCGGAGCGCCGCGAGCGCCCGCGGGGTGCCGAGCGCGCGCCAGGTGGACAGCAGGCCGGGCATCATTTTTACCCAGAATACGTTTTGCGGGTCGGCGCGCGCGATGGCGGCCTGCATTTCCTCGATCTCGGCGAGGCGGCCGAGGGCGAGCGCGGGGTAGAGGCGCGGGTGGTAGCGCGCGAAGCCCAGGGCGTTTTCGCGGGCGAGCACCGCGGTCATGGCGGGTTCGTCGAGGTCGAGCATGGCGGGGAGCAGGCGGTAGGCGCCGGCGGCGATGTTGTTTTGCGGGCGGTCCATCAGGTCGATGGCCTGGTCGTGGAGGCGGGCGAGCGCGCCGGGGGCGTTGGCTTCGAGGTAGTTTTTCAGGGCGTGGAGCAGGTAGTCGTCGCCGGGCGTTTCCCAGAAGGCGCGTTCGGCGGATTGGGCGCGGTCGAGCGGCGCGGGGGGCGGCGCGGGGGGCGGGCGGGTTTGCCAGGCGTGGATGCGCACGGGCGGGGGGAGCGCGGCGGGGGGGAGCCGCGAGGCGAGCAGGGCGCGGAGGGCGTCGAGGTCGGGCAGGCGGCGGAAGTTGGGCGCGTTGCCGGGGTTGGAGAGCGCGGCGAGGAGGTGGCGGTCGTTGAGCGGGCCGCCTTCGTCGTGCGAGCGGCGGAGGAGCCGGGAGAGCGCGCCGGCGTCGGCGGTGCTGGCGGCGAGTCCCCAGAGCGCCCAGGCGGATTGTCCGCGCAGGAGCCAGCCGCGTATCGCCATGTAGCCGCAGCGCGGCGGGCTGTAAACGGCGCCGGGGGGCAGGGCGATGCCGAACACCGGCCCGGGCGCGAAGAGCATCGGCGCGCCCGCGGCTTCGATGCGCTGGAGGCGGTCGGGGTTGTCGATCGCGGGCAGCGCGGCGTCCCAGCTGCCTTGTTGAAAAAACACGGCCAGCTCGGGGAGCGCCTTGGTCGCGGTCGCCCTGAAGTTCGCGGCGAGCAGGGGCGTGGGAAAGCAGGCGGCCAGGAAATCGTGGCGGGCGGCGAGTTGCACGCCGGTGTTTTCCCAGCCGAAGTTGAGCAGGTCGCGCGCGGTCACGGACGCGGCGGGGGCGAGCGGGCCCGCGCCTTCGCGGTAGGCGAGGGCGATGAGGTGCGCGAGCGAGGGGAAGCCGGACAGGGCGGCGTCGGGATAGGCGGCGGTGTCGCGTTCGGACTCGATGCGCGCGTCGGCGACCGCGGCGGCCAGCACGGGGTCGCCGGCGGTGGCGGCGGCGGCGGACGCGGCGGGCGTGGTGGCGGCGGCGGGCGCGGCGGATGCGACGGGTGCGCCGGGAGCAATGGGCGCGGCGGGGACGATGGATGCGGCGGGTGCGGCGGGTGCGGCGGGTGCGGTGGATGCGGTGGTAGTGGTGATGGATGCGGCGGCAGCGGCGGCGGATGCGCCAGCGGCGGCACCGGCGGATGTGGATGCGCCAGCGGTGGCGGGCGCGGCGGGCGCGGCAGACGCGGCAGGCGCGGCAGGCGCGGTTTTTGTGAGGTCTGCTTTTTTGACACGGTCGCCGAGCGTGCGCAGCCAGTCGCGGCGGGCGGCTTGCATCCAGCGGGCGATGATGGGTTCGTGCGGGCGGCTGGCCATCCCGGCGACGAGCGGCGCGTAGTCGTGCTCGGATTGCAGCTCGAAATGGGAGACGAGCGGGAGGCAGGCGATCATGTTGCGCGCGCTGCCTTCCGCGACCGCGCCGGCGGCGAGCAGCGCGGCCGCCCAGGCGGGCGCGTCGTGGCGCGCGGCTTCCAGGTAAAACTCGCGCGGCGCGCGGGGCGTGAGCACGAAATGCCACCAGTCGCGGGCTTGGGCGGCGGCGGTGGCGGCATCGGTGGCGGCGGTGGCGGTGGCGACGGCGGTAGTGGCGGCGGTGGCACTGGTTGCATCGGTGGCACTGGTTGCGCCAGTGGCGCCGGGCGCGCTGACACCGGGCGCGCCAGCACCGGGCGCGCCGGCCTCGCGCCACTCATCCATCGCCTGCGCCTGCCGCCTCGCGAGCCAGAGGACCACCGCCCAGCGCCGCCGGGACGCCGCGAGCGCGCCGGCGTCGGCGGGGGCGCCGTCCGCCGCCGCCGCCGTGCGCGCGGCGGATGCGGCGTGTTCGACGAGCGCGAGCCAGGCCGCGCCGCGCGCCGCGAGCGTCGAGTCCAGCGTGAGCATGGAGGCCTGGCCGGGCACGGCGCAGGCGAGGAGCCGGCCGGCCATGCGCGCGGCGGCGGCGGTGTCCTGGAGGTCGTTGACGGCGGATTCTTCGGCGATCATGGCACGCACGGTCGTCATGCGCGAGATGCCCATTTGTCCGAGCCCGTCCCAGAATGCCGTGTCGAGCGTTTGCGCGGCGGGCTCCGGCGCGCCCGCCGGTCCGGCGGCACCGGCGGCATCGCCAGCGGCGGCGGCGGCACCGGCGGCGGCGGCATTCGCAGCGCCGTTGCCGGCGGCGAAACCCGTCCAGTGGTGCGCGAGCAGTTGCGCGGCGGTTTTGCGGTAAAACCCGGCGCCGTCCGTGAGCGCCGGGGCCGCGTAGAAAAGCGGGATTTCCCGCCACGGCGCGCCTTGGGCGTCGAGCCAGCGCAGCATCCACACGCACGAGCCGTTTTCATCGCAGCGCACTTCGTAACGCACTTCCGCGATGCCCGCGCCCGCAAGGTTTTCGCGCCACGCCAGCACGCGCGCCAGCTCGACCGCAAACACGCGCTGCACCGGGTCGTGGTAGTTGACCTCCGGCGCATACGACTGGGCGCGCGCAACCGCCGCCTCCGCAAGAAACGGCGCGGACGCAAGAACCAGACGAGTGAGAACATGGACGGCGATGCGCATGGGAGCCGCGATGTATTGCGCATCCCGGCGTCCGCCACAAGCCCGCAGCATCGCCCCGTGTCCATTACCGGGTGCAACAGGAAGTGATCTCACCCCCGGAGTCCCCCTCTTTCCTCTTTATCTTTATCTTTCTCCCTGCTCGTTCCTGACGAAAGAGGAAAGAGGAAAGAGGGGGGACATCACTTTGGGCTGCACTCGCCTTTTGAGGCGGTGGCAACACTTCCGGTTGCACCCGTCCATTACCGTCCCGACGGCTTCCACGGCGCAATCCTCGCCGCCGGCGCACACCACCGCTTCAACCCGCCCGCCAGACCCGGCTGCAACGCCGCCGCCGAAAGCTCCCAGGCCGCCATCGAAAACGGGTTCTTCGGCCTCGGATGTTTCCTTCCGTTCAAAATGAGTTTTTAGAGATTCCCGTAAATTCCTCAAAAAACTAAAAAGCAAGCGGAGCCGGACATTCGACGCCGAGGATTTGGAAAAGGGCGGCGGCGTCCGCCGGGGAGAGGTTGTTGGACAGGGCGGCGGACATCTCCCCGCGCCAGTCCGGCGAAATCCGCAAACAGCGGCGCGCGTGGAAATCGTGCTTTATATATGCCTTCAAATAATTGAACGCGCCCCGGTTTTCCAACATCAACGCGGCGTCCGCGTATTCAATCGCCTTCTTGATGTCCGCCAGCGGCGCGAGAAACGCCTTCTTGCCCCGCAACAAACAAACCGCCGCGTAAAAGTATGCCTCGGGATTGTCAAAATCGGCCTCGATGGCGGCCTCGAATTTCTCCAGCGCCTTGTCATGCAATTTTAATTTCAAATAACAGCCGGCCTGCGTGAAATTGACAAGGTTTCCCATCTCGCCGCCGGACGCCGCCGCGGGATCCTTGTCCAGGGCGCGCGACAATCGCATCGCGTCCTGCGCGGTGGCGGCGTAGATGCTGTTGAAGCTCGTGACCACAACAGCGTTTCCGCAATATTTGCAAAAGTGCTCCGAGGGCGCGAGCGCGCCGCCGCAACCGGAGCAGCGTAAATCAACAACTTTGACGGCCATGATGAAAAAATCCTGCCTGTTTATCGGGACATGCGAATCAGCGAGTCGCGGCGGCGTATCAGCGCAAGGGTTTCGCCAAGCACCGGCTCCGGCTTCGCGGCGGGATCGGACGCGGGCAGCCCCGCCAGCTCGTCGATCTTCGAGAGGATGCGCCGCTCGACGTCACCGGCCTGCGGGACGCCTGTCACCTGCGCGTTGCGGATTGCATCATAAACCTGCTCCACCTGTTTCCGCCTGTCCGCGTCGGTGATTTGCCGCATGATTTCCTCCAGCCGCTCCGAGCAATCGCGTATGAAATACAGATGGCGCGCGTCCCGCCGGTCGGAGGCGATGGAGTGTCCCTCCGCCTTCATCAGGAAGGTGCAGGTGGTCAGAAACAAGCCCGCGGTGATGGCGAAAATCACCACCGGCACCGCGGTGGAGCCGGGGTTGACCGCCGTGAGCACGATGCCCAGGAGCAAGGTGAGGGAGAAGCCTGAAAATGCGACTCCGATTTTTGGATAACCATGAATATTGCCCCCTCTGCCCTTCGGGATGGCGCAGGCCGACACCCACAGCAATAAATACGCGACATGAACCGCCGCGTAGCAAATCCAGCGCGACCGGCTGTGAATCTCCACGACGGTGAAATAACACGCATTGAAAACGGCAAGGAATATAAACGCAATGACAATGGACAGGATGTTGTTTTTCATGATCCTAAAACAGTGATTGTTTCAACCGCGGATAAACACGGATGGGCACGGATAAAAACTTCCAAAACGATGGTTTGAATCTGTGTCTGCCGGTGTTCATCTGCGGTTAAGTTTTTGGTTTGTTTTTTAACCACCAATTGCCGCTAATTGCCGGAGCACTAATTTTCACTAATGATTTTATTAGCGGTTCGGCAATTAGTGGCTTTTCCATCAGTGAAGATTAGCGGTTAATTTAATGGTTCTTTTTATTTAACCACAGATGAACACAGATGGACACAGATAAAGGCTTCCAAAACGATGGTTTGAATCTGTGTTTATCTGCGTTCATCTGTGGTTAGGTTTTTGATTGGTTTTATTTAAACCGCGAAAAACGCGAAATGGCGTGAAAAAGAAGGGATCGCTTTCGCGTGTTTTGGCATTTTTAGCGGTTCAAAATAATGGTTCTGTTTTTTAACCGCGAAGGGCGCAAAGGATGCGAAGGATGAAAGTTCCTGGGGTTGTTGTTTTTCCAGTTTCATTTTTCCGTTCTTCGCGTCCTTCTCGTCCTTCGCGGTTTAATTTATTGGTTCTTTTTATTGCAGAATTTTGAGATAATAAATCTTTGAGTCGCCCTGTTTCCCCGTGCAAGGAAATCACCCCTGTTTTGCGCCGCAGTCGCCGCAGAATTTTGCGCCGGGCGCGAGTTCCTTTCCGCAGCTTGTGCAAAACGCCTTTTCGACGGACAGCTTGGCCCCGCATTCGCCGCAAAACTTTGCCCCGGCGGGTGATTTTTTGTGGCAGGCGGGGCATTCAACGCCGTCCGCCGCCGCCGTTTTCGGCGCGAAACGCGAGACGGCGGCGGGTTGCGGGGCGGGCGGTTGCTGCGGGGTGAGCGGGGCGAAAACGGCGCCGGCCATCAAATTGGCCGCGCCGCCGGCGGCCATGCCCACGCCCAGCCCCATGCCCATGCCCGCCGCGGTTCCGGCGGCGCCCGGATTCTGCGCCGTCGCCAGAAGAATGTCGCGCCCCTGGATGCGCGTCCAGTCCTGCCCGAGCACGCCAAGCTCCGCCTTGTTGCCGAACGCCATTTCGAGTTTCAAGCGTCCGGGGTCATCCTGCGGAATATCCAGCGCGCCGATGTAGAAATTGACGATTTCCAGCCCGTATTCCCCCATCACGGGGGCCATGATGGGCCGGAGCAATTCCGCAAACTCGTCCAGCCGCTCGCAAACCCCCAGGATTTCCCGCCCGCCCTCGCGGATGCCGCGCGTGATGGCGGTTTTTATTTTCTGGTTAAACACCGTGCGGAACTGCGCGACAATGGCGTCGTTCGATGCCGCCTGAATATTGTTTGCTACGAATTTCAAAACGAATTTTTTGGAATCGACGACCTTGACCGTATAGGAGCCGCGCCCCTGCACCTGTGTCATGATTTGATAAACCGGGTCGCGCATCTGGACGGGCGAATCCGTGCCCCAATACAATTCCAGGGCGTGCGCCTTGTTTATAAAATAAACCTTGCAACCAAAGGCGCTCACCCCGCCGCTGAAAAACGAGCGGATTTTGTCAATGAAGGGATAGTTGTTCGTGCGCAGGTCGAATTTTCCCCCGGAGAATGACTCGACAATCACGCCGTCCTTCACGAACAGCGCCTCCTCGTTCTCGGCGACGATGAGCTGCGAGCCGGTGCGGAAGTCCTCGCCGGTGAATTTCCAGAACAGCAGGCCGCCCGGCCCGTCGTTTTTTATGACACTATACAGTTCCATGCGGATTTGTTGATTACGGTTTGGGTTTGTTTCCGTCCGGGTTGGCGGAGTGGGATTTAACGTTCGCGGGAAAGCAGCCGCTCCCTGATTTGTCGCTGGAGTTCCTCATGGTCGCGCGCCTGCGCATCCGGCTGCCCATGCGGTTGCGCCGGCCCTGCATCGCCGGCGTCCTGCTCCTTCATGCGCCGCAAGGCGGCGTTTTCGGCATCCATGTCGCGCGCGCCGCGCTCGCCCCCGTCATCCGCCGCCTTGCGCAAAACCGCGGGCGGGATTTCGCTTTGCGCGGGATTGTCAGGCGGCGTGTCCGCCGGCGCGGGGCCTCCGGCCGGCGTGATGTCGCTTCTTTCAAAATCGCCCAGCTTTCCGGTGTCGGGCACGACGGTCTGCCGTCCGCCGCCCTCGTGGTGAATGACATCGCCGTTTTCACCGGTTTCATTTGTCGGCGCGATGCGCGAGGTGAAGGCATCCGTGTCCTCCTTGACCCCGCGATGCGAGACGGCGTCGGCATGGTTGCTTGAGGGCAGGCCCATGTCCTCGCTCGCCCTGGTGGAATCAATATGTCCGTCGCCTGTCACACCCTCGTTTTGCAGGTCGCCGTCCGTTGTATAAAACGGGCTGTCAGGGTTTGGCCCGCCGTCCGCATCATGGACTTTCGCCAATTCCGTTCCTTGCGGCAGACTGGTTTTCTCCCAATCATCGCCAGAGTTTGCTGCCTCAAAAAAATCCTCGCGGGATTTTCCCGCCTCCTGGAAGGCGTCCGACATTTCGTTTTCGACCCGCGCGCTTTGATAATCGGCGTCGGAAACATCCGTGCCGCTTTCCGCGGCATACGTGTCGCGGGGTTGCGGCTGGAAGGCGTCATCCGTTCCGTCCAGTTGTTTATAATCCTCGATGGTTTCAGGCGCATCATCAAGGCGGCGGGCGTCTTCATGCTCCGTCGGCGCATCCTGTGTCGCGGGTTCCTGCCGCCCGTCCGCCGTCCCGTCCGGGGCTTCCGCGCCGGTTTCTTCCGGTGCGTCCGCGCTGGCGCC
>JAITDF010000517.1 GCA_031282705.1 Opitutaceae bacterium
GACAAAAAAATCATCCACGGCATGACGGACGCCGCCCTGCTGCCAGGCAGGCTCGCCGCGCTCGCAAATCCCAAATCCCAATAGGGGTGTTTGCGTGACTCAACCTCCACGACCTCCACGAGAAGCAGCCGCTGCCGGTGTGGATGCGTGCGATGTGGCAGGTCACCTCGCAGAAGAACGGGGTGAGCGCGATGGGTTTGCAGCGGGCGCCCGGCCGGGCAGCCGCAAGACCGCGTGGACGCTGCTGCACACGTTGCGCCGCGCGACGGTGCGGCCCGGGCGCGGACGGCTGCGCGGTCTGGTCGAGGTGGACAAGGATTATTGGGGCGGCGAAGATTTTGCCCGTGCGGCGAGTCCGGCCTGGGTCGCCGCCACCTCGCCGGACAGGCCCAGCTCCGCCGCGACCAGCAGGCGCAGGCGCAGCGCCAGCTCCAGCCCGGCCCATTTCTCCGGCAGACGCGACAGGGCCAGCCACGCGTCGCCGGTGCGGGTCGGCTTCTTCGCCATCGCCGCCGCCGCCTCCAGCAGCAGCGCGGCGGGCGCCCCGGGCGGCGGCGTGTTGTCCGCATCCGCCGTCACGAGAAACCGCATCAGGCCCACCTCGATGTCGCTGCCCGCCTCGCGCACCGCCACGGCGTATAACCGGTCGGCGCGCAGCTCCCGCGCGCCGCGCGCCGACTCCAGCCGCGCGAACGCCAGCGGGGGCCGCACCCGCGCCGCCGCCCAGCGCACCTCCGGGTCGTCGAGGTCAACCACGACCACGTCATAATAGAGCCCGTCCGCCGCCACCCAGTCGATTTCCGGCGCGGTGAAACGCGTCACGCCGAACGGCGAGGTCACGAGCACGGTGCCCGCGCGCTCGGTTTTCCCGGAATACGTCCACGCCGCCAGGGCGGGCAGCGGCGATTTTAGAAAATCAAACTTGTCCGGCGGCGGCGCCGTTTCGCGCACGCGCGCCGGCCCCGTGAGCACGGTGACGGCGGCGGCGCCTCCGCTGCCACCGCCACCACCTCCTCCGCCGCCGCCACCGCCACTGCCGCCGCCGCCGACACCTCCACTGCCGCCGACACCGCCGCCGCCGGCCGGCAGCAGATGCGCGCGCACGCCGGCTGGCAGCGGGAGGTCGCGGCCCGACGGCACGACATCCCAGCCCGGGCCGCGCCGCGCCAGTTTCTCGAAGCTCGCGTCGTCCGCTGGAATCAAAAACGCCGCCGGGTGCGCGGGCGTCTTTTTCCCGCAGCCGCCGGCCAGCAGACCCGCGACCGCCGCGGCCATTCCCAATCCCAACATCAAGCGGCATCCGCCCCCGGCTGTGAAAAAGCGATACTTGCGCATCATGAAACCAGAATCCCCATGAACCCGCCGCCGTCAATCCCCGGCGGCTTGATAAAGCAGGGCAAAAAAGCAGGGCGGGCGCCCCGCTTGCCAGATTGGAAAGTAGGGCGAGCGTCCCGCTTGCCTGATTGGGATGTAGGGCAAGCGTCCCGCTTGCCAGACGGCGCGCAAAGCGCGCCGCAAAACGCGCCCTGCCCCCGTCAGGCAAGCGGGACGCTCGCCCTACTTTGCGGGAGCATCCTGCTCCCGTCAGGCAAGCGAGACGCTCGCCCTACGTCCCCATCAGGCAAGGGCGTCCCGCTTGCCCTGCTTTGCGCATCACGCGGTGTTTTTGCGCATCCGGGAATCGCGTGCCACCGCCAGTTTTCCGGGGAAATCCGCGATGGCGTGCAAGCCGCGGCTCTCCTTGCGCCGGCGGGCGCAGGCGACCACCAGCCGCGCCACCTCCACCAGGTTGCGCAACTCCAGCAGGCGCGCGTCCACCGAGAAATTCCAGTAATACTCGTCCACCTCGCGGGCGAGGTTCGCCACGCGGCGGCGGGCGCGTTCGAGGCGCTTCGCCGTGCGCACGATGCCCACGTAGTCCCACATCGCGCTGCGCAACTCGTCCCAGTTGTGCGTGACGACCACGCGCTCGTCCACGTCGCCGCCGCCGAGGTCCTTCCAGGCGGGGATGTCCGCGCCGCCCCCCGCCCTCGCCCCCGCCCTCGCGCCGCGGGACGTCGCGCCCGCGCGGCCCGGGCATTCGTTTTTCAAATACGCGCGCACCGACTCCGCGCCGCGGTGCGCGAGCACGAGGGCTTCGAGCAGCGAATTGCTGGCGAGGCGGTTCGCGCCGTGCAGGCCGGTGCACGCCGCCTCGCCGCAGGCGTAGAGGCCGGGCAGGCTCGTGCCGGCGGAGAGGCTGGTCGCCACGCCGCCGCAGGTGTAGTGCGCGGCGGGCACGACGGGGATCGTCTGTTTGCTGATGTCGATGCCGAGGCCCAGGCAGGTTTCAAAAATCCGCGGGAAGCGCGCGCGCAGGAAATCGCGGCTCTTGTGCGTGATGTCGAGCCGCACGCACGGCGCGCCCGAGCGTTTCATCTCGACGTCGATGGCGCGCGCCACGATGTCGCGCGGCGCGAGGTCGGCCATCGCGTGATAGCGCGGCATGAACGCCTCGCCCGCCGCGTTGCGCAGCACCGCGCCCTCGCCGCGCACCGCCTCGCTGATGAGAAAACGCCCGCCCTCCGGCGAGTAGAGCGCGGTGGGGTGGAACTGCGTGAACTCCATGTTGCGCACCTCCACGCCCGCGCGCCACGCCATCGCGATGCCGTCGCCGGTGGCGATGCCGGGGTTGGTCGTGTAGCGGTAAACCTGGCCCGCGCCGCCGGTGGACAGCATCACCACCGGCGCGCGAAACGTCTCCACGCGCCGCGCGCGCACATCGAGCGCGTAGAGCCCGGCGACGCGGTTCGGCCCGCGCCCCGCCGCGCGCCCGGCGAGCTTCGCGGTCGTCACGACATCAATGGCAAAAAAATGCTCGAACAGCGTGATGCGTTTTTCGCGCCCCACCGCGCGCAGCAACGCCTCCTCGATGGCCGCGCCGGTCATGTCCTTCACGTGCAGGATGCGCCGCGCGCTGTGCCCGCCCTCGCGCCCCAGTTCGTAGGCGCCGGCCTGGTCGCGGGAGAACTCCAGCCCGAGCGCGATGAGTTCGCGCACGCGCGCCGGGCCGTCCTGCACGATCTCGCGCACCACGCGCTCGTCGCAAAGCCCGTCGCCCGCCACGAGCGTGTCGCGCACGTGCGAGTCGAAGTCGTCCGTTTGCGACGTGACCACGGCGATGCCGCCCTGTGCGTTGTTGGTGCTGGACTCGGCCTTGTCCTTCTTCGTGAGCAAGGCCGTGGAAAGCCCCGCCCGCGCGACCTTGAGCGCGAAGCTCAGCCCCGCGATTCCGCTGCCGACGACGAGGACGTCATAATGGTGGGTCATGGTTTTCGAGACCGTGCAACAAAACACAGCGCGCGCGCCGGGGCAAAACCAA
>JAITDF010000589.1 GCA_031282705.1 Opitutaceae bacterium
ATTTCAACATTCCTTCGCCGTGATGCGCCGCCTTGCCCGACTCGTTTTGCTGCTCATGCCGGGGCTTTTGCCCGGCTAGCGTTTTTAAGGGACAGGTTAAAAACGCATTGGGAAGCCTTTTTTAAGAAACAGGCAACTAACGAATCACCAATGGGCTCCCCGGAATTTCAGCATTCCTTCGCCGTGATGCGCCGCCTTGCCCGACTCGTTTTGCCGCCCATGCCGGGGCTTTTGCCCGGCTTGGCGGAGGCGCGGACATAGGCCGGTGTTTCGCGAGGCGACCTCTGCGGACTGGACGGCGCGGAACCAAAACCAGGGACTGATATTACACGGCTCTGTCGCAACGCTGTCGCAACGCAGACTGGCGGACTGCCGCTCCGCACGAAACCCAGTCTGCTTGGGCGCCCACGCCCGGCCGCGGGCCTTTTGCGGGCCAATGGATTTCCCCCGTCCCGGAACGTTGCCGCCTCATCCCGGCGGGTGGCCCCAGCACTTAGGATACCGGCAATTTTTACCCGGATACCGGGAGCGGATGCCCTGAAAAACCTGCATAATATGCGAAAAATTTCCGCTCTTCCCTTCGGCTCAATCCACTTCCATTCCCGCCCTGCCCTATGACCATGCACAATCATGGCTCCGCCATCCTGACAGCGCTGACGTTGCTTGCCATCAACGACGCCCCCGGCGCCGGCATTCCACCGCCGGCCCCCCTGCCCGCCGAAAGGACGGTCGCCGCCGGAAAATTCGAGCCCACCTGGGCATCGCTGACCGAAAACTACCGGTGCCCGGAATGGTTCCGCGACGCCAAGCTGGGCATCTGGGCCCATTGGTCGGCGCAATGCGTGCCCGGGCAGGGCGACTGGTATGCGCGCTCCATGTATGTGCAGGGCCACAAACACTATCAATTCCATGTCGAACACTTCGGCCATCCCTCGGAGTTCGGGTTCATGGAAATCCACAATCTCTGGAAGGCCGACAAATGGGACCCGGATGCCTTGATGGCTTTATACAAGGAAACCGGCGCCCGCTACTTCGTGGCAATGGCCAATCATGAGGACAATTTCGACGCGTATGATTCGAAATACCACGCATGGAATTCCGTCAACGCCGGCCCGAAAAAGGATATCGTGGGGACGTGGGCGCGCGCGGCCGGAAAACACGGCCTGCGCTTCGGCGTGTCCAACCACTCATCGCACGCCTGGCACTGGTTCCAGACCGCCTACGGTTATGACGCCGAGGGGCCGAAGGCCGGCGTGCGCTACGACGCCTGGCGGCTGGCCGGGGCCGATGGAAAAGGCAAATGGTGGGAGGGGCTGGACCCCCGGGATTTATATTGCAAGCCGGCCATCGTCATCCCCGACGGCTTCACCTCCATGCAGGCCGCGCGCGAGTGGCACGACGCCAACAACCTGCCCTGGACCGAGGCCCCGCCGCCGGACGATCCGGAATTTGCGGACAAGTGGTTCTTCCGCCTGCAAAACCTGATGGATGCCTACAGGCCCGATTTTGTATATCTGGACAACTGGGACCTGCCGCTCGGCCAGGCGGGGCTGGATATCGTCGCGCATTATTATAATTCCAGCATGGCGCGCAACAACGGCCGCCTCGACGTGGTGCTCACGGCCAAGGGGCTCCCGGCGGAAAAACGGCGGGCCGTCGTGCCCGACTGGGAGCGCAGCGTCAGCGACCGCATCCAGCCCGAGCCCTTCGAGACCGGGACCTGCATCGGCCAGTGGCATTATAAAGATGACATTGAATACAAATCGGTCCGCCAGGTCGTGCAGTTGTTCGTGGACGTGGTGAGCAAAAACGGGACCATGCTGCTGAACATACCGCAGCGCGGCGACGGCTCCATCGACGGGCGGGAGGCGGCCTTCCTGAAAAACTTCGCGGCCTGGACCAAGATCAACGGCGAGGGGATTTTCGCCTCCCGCCCCTGGGAGATTTACGGCGAAGGCCCCACGCGCGTCGGGCGCGGGCGCGCCCGCGACGAGGCCATCCCCTACACGCAGGACGACCTGCGCTTCACCACCAGGGACGGGCGGCTTTATGTGTTTGTGCTTTCGCCGCCGGCCCGCCCGGTCGAGGTGACCTCGCTCGCGCTGGAGGGGGAATTTGCGCGCCCGGTGGGCCGGGTCGAGCTGGTGGGCTCGGACGAGCAAATCAAATGGAGGCAGACGGACGGGGCCCTCGTCATCGAACCGCCCGCCGCCCTGCCGTGCGAGGATGTGATTTCCTTCAGAATCACATGGAAATGACAAAGGAGGAGAATGCTTGTGAACCGCGTTTTTATATTAATCCCCTTCATCCTGTCCGCGGGCATGGCGGGCGGGGAGGACATCCCGCTCGTCCCCTTCGTCATCAATCATCATGAGCGCATCGGCTCGCCCGCCGATGTCTCCTTCCTGCTCGACGCGCCCGCGGGCAGGGACGGCTTTGTGCGCGTCAAGGACGGCCATCTGGCCAAACCCGACGGCAGCCGCCTCCGCATCTGGGGCGTGAACCTGACGGGATGGGTGCGCGGCTCGACCCTGCTTCCGCCGAAGGAGGAGGCGGCCTTGTGGGCCGGGGCGCTCGCCAGCGCCGGGGTGAATTGCGTGCGGTTTCACTTCCTCGACCGCCCGACGCGCGATGCGCGGCAGGAGGCGGAGGCCGAGGGGCGGAGAAAAAAGGCCGAGGCGGAGGGGCGGCGCTTCTCGGCGCCGCCTGCGGGCCTGATTGACGGCTCGCGCAACGACACCCTGGAGCTTGATGCCGGCGCGCTGGACCGCCTGGATTTTTTTGTGGCCGAGTTGAAAAAAGCGGGAATTTATACAAACCTGAACCTGAATGTTGGCCGTCATTACAAGGAGGGCGACGGCGTGCCGGACCATGAACTGCTGGGCGTGGCCAAGGGCGTCACCTACATCGGGGAGCGGCTGATTGAACTGCAAAAGGACTACGCGCGCAAGCTGCTCACCCATTATAATCCTTATACAAAATCCGAATACCGCCGCGAGCCCACGGTCGTCACGGTGGAAATCGTGAATGAAAACTCCCTGTTTGAATTCTGGTTTCGCAACTGGCTTCGCGGCGGGCTGGCGCCGGGCGGGGAAAACCACCAGCTCGATTTCCCGCCGCGCTATGAACGGCAGCTCACGGAGATGTATCAAACCTGGCTCGCGGCCAGCCGGACAGGCGGGGAGATCGCGCGGCTGCGGGAGCTTGCGGGGGTCGCGCCCGGCGCGCCGGTCCCGCGCCTGCGCCGGGGGGATTTCAGCACCGCGCCCGGTGAATTGTTCAGGGCCGAGGCGGATTTTTACACCCATGTCGAAACGTCGTTCCTCACGGGCATGCATTCATTCCTCAAGGACGAACTCGGCGTGAAATCACTGGTCATCGGAAACGCCGACCACACCTATTGGATACCGAGCCAGCCCATGTTGAGGGCCAATTCGCGGCTCGATTTCATCGACGGGCATGTTTACTGGCAGCATCCCGCGATATGGGGCGCGCGCAACACCCCGATGGTGGACCAGCCCGCGCGCTCCACCATCGTGAAGCTCGGCCGCTCGCCGTTCCTCGACCGCCCGTTCACCGTCAGCGAGGTGAATCATCCCAACCCCAGCGACTACGCCGCCGAGATGATTCCGATCCTCGCCGCCTACGGCGCGTTTCAGGACTGGGACGGCATTTATTTTTATACTTTCGAGCCGAAAACCGGCGGCACGTGGGAGCCGTATGTGGCGGACGAGTTTGATATAACGCTCGACCCGGTAAAAATGTCGCAGATGGGCGCGGGCGCGCTGCTCTTCTCCCGGCCCGACGTGAGCCCGGCCCGGCACACCGTCGCCCGCACTTACACCGCGCACCAGGTCACCGAAAGCATGCGCATGCCCGCGGCCGGGCGCCCGTATTTCACCCCCGGCTTCCCGCTTTCGCTGCCGCTGCGCCACGGTTCGCGCATCAGCAGCCTGGACGGCGGGCCGACGCTGCCATTCGAGCCCGATCCCCCGCCGCCGTATCTGTCGGACACCGGCGAACTGGCATGGCATGTCTCGGAGGCAAAGCGTGGCGCGGTCACAATCGACACGCCCCGCACCCAGGCGGTGGTCGGGTTTGTGCGGAACAATAAATCGCGCACCCGCCATTTGATGCCGGAGATCAAAAACGATTTCTGCGCCGTCACGCTTTCCTCGCTCACCGGCGCCCCCATCCAGCGCTCCTCCACCCTGCTGCTGACCGCCTGCGCGCGCTGGCAAAACACCGGTTCAAGATGGAATGCGCGCCGGACGCTTTGGGACGAATGGGGCAAGGGTCCCACGCTCATCGAGCCGGTGACCGGCTGGCTCGTCCTCCAGGATTTGGACGGCGCGGTGGATGTGTCCGTCACGGCGCTGGACGGCGCCGGCCGGCCCGCCGGCGGCCCGGCGAAGGCGAAGATGGTCGAGGACGGCTGGGAGGTGACGCTCGGCACGCCGGCCGCCACGCAATATATTATAAACGTGGCCCGGTAATCTTCCCTGTTTTTCCACGCACAATGCCTCAAAAGCTCCAA
>JAITDF010000722.1 GCA_031282705.1 Opitutaceae bacterium
CCTGCCAAAATCTGCCGACCGCGCAACATCAGTTCAAGTTGGAGCCGGCGGCGAGCTTGGACATCCGGCGCCCCGTCCGGGTGTCCGCGAGGCCGGGGCATCGGGGGAAAGATGCGGGATGGAGGAGAGTGCATGAAGGCCGTTCCGGGGGAGCGGGCGCACGCGGCTGGCGTGCGGTGTCCGGCGTCCCGCCGGGCCGGGTTCGGCGGAGGGGCTTGCAACTCTCCGCCGGCTGGAAGGCAGGTGCTCCCGGCGCGCAAGGGGTCAGACGTTCTGGATGACCCAGTTCAGGTTGTTGAGGACGGCGCCGGTGCCGTTGGCGACGGCGGAGAGGGGGTCTTCGGCGACGGTCACGGGGAGGCCGGTTTTGTCGCTCAGGAGGCGGTCGATGCCGCGGATGAGCGAGCCGCCGCCGGCCATCACGAAGCCGCGGTCAACCAAGTCGGCGGAGAGTTCGGGGGGGCAGCGTTCCAAGGTGGCGCGCACGGCTTCGACGATGAGGGCGATGGTGTCGGCCAGCGCCTCGCGGATTTCCTGCGAGGTGATGTGGATGGTCTTCGGGAGGCCGGCCACGGAGTCGCGGCCTTTGACTTCCAAGGTGAGTTCTTCGTCGAGGGGGTAGGCGGAGCCGATGCGCATTTTGATTTCCTCGGCGGTGCGTTCGCCGATGAGGAGGTTGTAGGCGCGTTTCATGTAGTTGACGATGGCGGTGTCGAGTTCGTCGCCGGCGACGCGGACGGATTTGGAAAATACGATGCCGGAGAGGGAGATGATGGCGATTTCGGTGGTGCCGCCGCCGATGTCCACAATCATGTTGGCGGCGGGTTCGTCGATGGGGAGGCCGACGCCGATGGCCGCGGCCACGGGTTCGGGCATGGTGATGACTTCGCGGGCGCCGGCGCGGGTGGCGGAGTCTTTCACCGCGCGTTTTTCGACTTCGGTGATGCCGGAGGGGATGGCGATGACGACGCGGGGGGCGACGCGGAAGGAGTTGTTGCGGACTTTGCGGATGAAGTAGCGGAGCATCGCCTCGGTGACGTCGAAGTCGGCGATGACGCCGTCTTTCATGGGGCGGATGGCGGTGATGTTGCCGGGGGTGCGGCCGAGCATGCGTTTGGCTTCGGCGCCGACGGCGTGGACTTTGCGGGTGTGGGCGTCGAGGGCGACCACGCTGGGTTCGCGGAGCACGACGCCTTTGTCCTTCACGTAAACGAGGGTGTTGGCGGTGCCGAGGTCGATGCCGATGTCGTTGGAAAAGTATCCGAGGAAGTTCGTGGCCATGGGTGTTTGTGATAAATGGCGGAGGTGGCGTTTGCCGCGCGGTTTGCTTGGGAAGGAATCGTGTTTTTTGAGACTGTCAAAGGGGAAAAGCGGGTTTGGGGATTTTCGATTTTCGATTCTCGATTTTCGATTGGGGAGCTTCCGCTCCCGCCGGCGGACCGGCGCGGCGGCGCCCAATCGAAAATCGAGAATCCAAAATCGAAAATCCCAACATTGCTTTCCGGCGATGAATCGAGCGTGATGGGGGGCGCTGAAAGAGGAAAACCGTTTTATTTATGGATAGCGAAGGCGTCACTCTCATCAAGGATCTGGGCACGTTGCTCGTCGCGGCGGGCCTGGCGGGCATCATTTGCAAGCGGCTGGGGCTCTCGGTCATCGTGGGCTATCTGGTCGCGGGCATCGTCATCGGGCCGCATTCGCCGCCGTTTTCGTTGATCGCGGAGGAGGAGCGCATCAAGGCGCTTTCGGAGATGGGGCTGGTGTTCGTGATGTTCGCGATCGGGCTGGAGTTGAGTGTTTCGCGGCTGGCGAAGATGGGGGTGGCCACGCTGGCGGCGACGGCGCTGGGGGCGTTTTTCATGCTCAATTTCACGTTGCTGCTGGGCTACGCGCTTTCGTGGTCAACGATGCAAAGCCTGTTCGTGGCGGCGATGTTCATGGTGTCGAGCTCGGCGGTGATTTCGAAGATCATGGGGGAGTTGAAGCTGAAGCACGACAGCACGGCGCAGATGGCGCTGGCGGTGACGGTGGTGGAGGATGTGGTGGCGGTGCTGATGATCACGGCGCTGGGGGCGCAGACGCACGCGAGCAGCGGCAACGGGGTGGGGGTGGTGCTGGCGATGCTGGGGGCGTTCGTGGCGTTGCTGCTGGTGGCGGGGTTGCTGCTGATGCCGCGGCTGCTGCGGCGGCTGGAGGCGAAGGGCGACCCGGAGTTGCAGACGATCATGGTGGTGGGGTTGCTGCTGGTGCTGGCGTTTTTCACGGTGAAGGCGGGGTATTCGCTGACGCTGGGGGCGTTTTTGTTCGGGGCGGTGGTGGCGGAGATCAAGCAGAAGATCGCGGTGGAGAAAAATTTCGCGGGCATCCGCTACATGTTCAGCAGCGTGTTTTTCGTGTCGATCGGGATGATCATCGACATGAAGATGCTGGAGGCGGTGTGGTTGCAGGTGCTGTTGCTGGGGTCGTTTTCGTTGCTGGTGCGGCCGATCGCGTGCGGGTTTGCGTTGATGCTGGTGGGGGTGCCGCCGCGGCAGGCGAGGCGTGGGGGGCTGCTGCTGACGCCGCTGGGGGAGTTCACGTTCATCATCGCGCAGGCGGGCATCACGGCGGCGGTGCTGCCGGTGGAGTTTTATCCGCTGGCGGTGGGGCTGTCGATTCTCACGGTGATGGCGACGCCGATTCTCAATCGTTACGCGGGGCCGATTTTGCGTTTTGTGGACTGGATCGAGCCGCGGCCGGTGAAGCGGGCGATTGATGTGTATCACGGGTGGTTGCAGCAGCTGCAGTCGCGGCCGTCGCCGGCGCCGGTGTGGGCGCATGTGCGGGGGCCGGTGTGCCGGGTGGCGATCGAGATGCTGTTCATCTCGGGGATGCTGATTTTTTCGGAGCGGATTCTGGAGGCGCTGGAGGTGTCGGTGGTGGGGACGTGGCTGTCGAAGGAGGCGATGGACTGGGCGTTCTGGTCGGTGCTGGCGGCGATCGTGCTGGTGCCGACGGTGGCGGTGTGGCGCAATGTGTCGGCGATGGCGCTGATTTTGTCGGAGCATCTGGGCGGGGCGGGTTCGCGGGTGCCGGCGGGGGTGATCCGGGCGGGGTTGAGGGCCATCGCGCTGCTGGGGCTGGCGTATTGGTTTTATGCGATTCTGCCGGTGCAGTCGCTGCCGGGGTGGGGCTGGGGGATCATGGCGGCGGGGACGTTGTTCGTGATCGTGTTTTTCTCCAACAAGCTGATTTACTGGCACAGCAGGTGGGAGTCGTCGTTGCAGGAGGTGCTGGCGGAGGATTCGCGGGAGTTGTCGGAGGTGCGCGCCGACGCGCGGGCGGCGATGGGGCGCAATCTGGAGACCTGGCAGCTCCAGCTCGAGGAGTGCGTGGTGCCCGACGGGGCGCGCTACGCGGGGCGGAGTCTCACGGAGCTGGCGATTCCGGCGCGTTTCGGCTGTTCGATTCTGGAGATAGAGCGCAACGAGCGCGTGGTGGCGGTGACGGGGGCGGAGGTGCGGTTGTTTCCCGGCGACAAGCTGCTGCTCATCGGGCGCGAGGCGCAGCTCGCGGCGGCGACGGAGTTTCTCGGCGGCGGGGGCGGCGCGGCGGGGGTGGGCGCGGCGGGGCGCGGCGGCGGGGCTGGGGAGGCGCGCGCGGCGGACGACGAGGGCGACGAGTTCGGGGGGACGGTGCTGGAGACGTTCGCCCTGCCGGAGCACAGTCCGCGCACGGGGCGGACGCTGGCGGAGCTGCAGGTGGCGCGCAGGACGGGGGTGCGCATCGCCGGCATCCAGCGGGATGGGGCGCGCATCATCAATCCCGCCGGCAGCGAGATGTTGCAGCCCGGCGATGGTTTGCTGCTCGTGGGCTCGCTGGTGGAGTTGCGCGCCTTCCGGCAATGGGCGCTGGGCGAGGACGGCGGGGTCGGGAGGGCCGCCGGGACAGGGGCGGATGCCGCCCCGCCCCCGGCTTCGGCCTCGGCTTCGGACTGACCAGGAGGAATGGGAGAAATGGGAGAAATGGGAGGAATGGGAGAAATGGGAGATATGGGAGGCATGGGAGATATGGGAGGCATGGCGTTCTCAAAGGTGCCATATCTCCCATAACTCCCATATCTCCCATTTCTCCCATTTTCCGAAACCACGCAGCACAGGCGGGCCCGGAGCGCGCCCCCTCCCGCCAAAGCACCGGACCCTCCGCGCAACCTCGGTTATCAACTGAAGGCTGCCCGGGGGCGTGTCCGCACGATTCCACGATTCCACCATTTCACCATTGCGGCGCCGCATTTTCGTTGTCGCCATGCGTTGCGAATCGTCAGAGTCTCTTTGTTTTCCAGATTCAATCCGCCCGATCAACCGCAGCATCCAACCGCAGCATCCCCATCCCTCATGAGCCAGACCACCGCCGTCCGCGCCGACGGACGCAAACCCGACCAACTCCGCCCGGTCACTCTCACGCCCGGCATCGCCCCGCACGCCACCGGCTCGGTGCTCATCGGCTTCGGCGACACGCGGGTCATCTGCGCGGCGACCATCGAGCCCAATGTCCCTGTCTGGATGAAACAGCAGGGCGTGAAAGGCGGCTGGCTCACGGCCGAGTATTCGATGCTGCCCTACAGCACGCACGACCGCAAGCCGCGCGACATCGCCAAGGGCCGCATCGACGGGCGCACCGTCGAGATCCAGCGTCTCATCGGGCGCTCCCTGCGCGCCGTCGTTGACCTGCAAAAGCTCGGCCAGAACACGCTCTGGATCGACTGCGACGTGCTTCAGGCCGATGGCGGCACGCGCACCGCCTCGATCACCGGCGCCTATCTTGCCGCGCGGCTCGCCGTGCAGAAGCTCATCGACGAAAAGAGGCTCGCCGAGAATCCCATCACCGACTCCATCGCGGCCGTCAGCGTCGGCATCCTGGAAAACCGCGAACTCCTCGACCTCGCCTACGTGGAGGACAAGGACGCCGGGGTGGACTTCAACGTGGTGATGACCGGCCGCGGGCGGTTTGTCGAAATCCAGGGCACCGGCGAGGAGGCGACTTTCAGCCACGACCAGTTGCAAAGTCTGCTGGCCCTCGCGCAAAAGGGGTTGAAGCAAATCGCCGCCGAGCAGACCGCGTTTCTGACAAAACAGTTGCTGGGGACGCTGACGCTGAAAATTTAGGCTCCCTCCGGGGTGCCGGGGGAGGGAAGGGAAGAAGAGGGGAGGAGCGCCGGGCGCGCGGCAGCGTGACGTCCCGCAGACTGGCGGACTGCGCTCCGCTCGAAACCAAACCTGCTTCGGGCCGAAGGCCCGCCATCGGAGGCGCGCTGGCGAACGAGCTGGGCGGGGCGAGACGGGGCGGGGTTGCGTCGAAGCAGACTTGGAAGTCTGCGGTACGACAGCAGGCGTTGCGACAGGCTGACGGCGCGGCAACGTGACGTACCGCAGGTTTCCAAACCTGCTTCCGGGCCGAAGGCCCGCAAGCCAGTCCGGCCCCGGAAACGAGCGCGCAACCGGTTGCGGGCTTCCCAGGCAGACTTGGAGGTCTGCGTTACGACGGAGCCGCGCAACATCAGATCGTAAATGAGAAAGAAGGCGCGGCGGATGCTGGCCATGAACATGACATCGGAGGACGGCGGTTTTGTCGTGGCGAATGCAGATTCGGCGTCTTGTCATCCGCGCCTTGTCATCCGCGGGCGCCACCCCGCGCTTGCGGCGCGGTGGTTTTGGGCTTTGGGTTTGGGCGGAATCCGCCTCCGCCTGCCAGAACCATTTTTCCGCCATGCCGTATCGCATCAGCAAAATCTTCGAGATCGAAAACGGTCACATCCTTTCCAAGCATCCCGACAACTGCCGCTTCCCGCACGGGCACAGCCGCATGGTCGAGATCGTGCTCGCCGCCGACTCGCTCGACGCCAACGACATGGTGTGCGATTTCAAGGCCGTCAAGGAATCGCTCGGCGCGTTTCTCGAATCATGGGACCACGCGCTCTGCCTCAACACCGCCGACCCGAATTTCGGGTTTTATCAAAAAACCTACGGCTCGCGTATCATCCCTTTTGAAAAGGCCGACCCGACGAGCGAGCGGATGGCGAAGGCCATTTTCGACGAGGTGCGCGCGCGGCTGGCGGAGCCGGCGGCGGCGAAAGGCGCGCGTTATCCCGTGGCCGCCGGCGTGCGCGTGGAGCGCGTGCGCGTCACCGAAACCAGCTCGACTTGGGCCGAGTATTCGGAGTGATGCCATGTGACGCAGCACCGATGTAACGTCCCGCCGCTTGGCAGACTGTCGCGCAAAAAGGTGCGATTCAATGTGGCGTCAGCCCGCCGCCAGCCCGCCGCCGGCACCCGCCGGCACCCGCCGCTGGAATCGTCTTTTCGTTTTTCGTCCATCGTCTTTCGTCCATCGTTTCTCTTTCTCTTTTCCTCTTTCCTCGTTCTCCTTCGTCAGGAACGAGCAGGGAGACAGATAAAGATCAAAGACTGATGTTACGCGGCTCCGTCGTACCGCAGACTTCCAAGTCTGCTTCGAAGCTCATGCCTGATTGCGGGTTCGCGGCCAGGCGTGAGTTTTTAAGCAGGTTTGGAAACCTGCGGTAC
>JAITDF010000726.1 GCA_031282705.1 Opitutaceae bacterium
CCTGCCAAAATCTGCCGACCGCGCAACATCAACTTGAACTTAAACTCCAAACTTAAACCACAGCCATGTTCGGACTCTTCAAAAAATTCAAAACCGGTTTCGCCAGGACCGTCTCCGCCATCGCCGGCAAGACCGCCGGGCTCTTCGGACGGCAATCCATCGACGCCTCCTCGCTTGAGACGCTTGAGGAGGCGCTCTACACCGCCGACTTCGGCGTCGAGACCACCGGGGAAATCCTCGCCGAGATCAAGGCCGCCTATAAAAAAGACAAAAACCTCCGCGGCCGGGAGGCCGCCGCCATCGGCGCCGCCGTGCTCACCCGCGCCCTCGCCGGCGCGGAAGGCCGCCTCGACATCCCCGCCCTCGCCGCCACGCCCGGCGCGAACCCCGTCACCATCGCCATGATCGGCGTCAACGGCTCCGGCAAGACCACCACCGCCGCCAAGCTCGCCTGGCGGCTCCGCGAAGACGGGCGCAGCGTCATTCTCGCCGCCTGCGACACCTTCCGCGCCGCCGCCGTCGAGCAACTCAAAATCTGGGGCGAACGCCTCGACCTCGAAATCGTCGCCAGCCATGCCGGCGCCGACGCCGCCGCCGTCGCCTTTGACGCCTGGCAGGCCGCCAAGTCGCGCGGACGCGACTGCCTCATCGTGGACACCGCCGGGCGCCTCCACACCAAAGGCAACCTCATGGAGGAGCTCGCGAAAATCCGCCGCGTCCTCCAGAAAAACGACCCCGCCGCCCCGCGGCACCGCTGGCTTGTCGTTGACGGCAGCCTCGGCTCCAACTCCATCGAACAGGCGCGGGTGTTTCACCGGAGCTTCGGCCTCACCGGGCTGGTGGTGACGAAGCTCGACGGCACCAGCCGCGGCGGCGCCCTGGTCGGAATATGGCGTGAACTAAAAATCCCGATCTACTTCCTCGGCCTCGGCGAGCAGCCCGAGGACCTGCAACCCTTCTCGGTGGAAAACTACGCCAGGGCCGTCTTCGGCATCGAGGCATAAGCCCGCCCGCGCCGCCGCGACCGCGCCGCGCGCGCCTTTTCCCCCGGCTCGGGCAAAACCTCCCCCTCCGCGCCGCCGCACCGGCGCCCGCGTCCTGACCGACGCACCTTGCCCGGCCCCCCCGGAGGCCTGCCCCCCCGGAGGCCGGAAGCGGGCCGGGCCGGGTGCCGAAGGGGGCGCCGGCGCGCCGCGCCCGTCAAATCTTTCCGGCCTTGCGCGCGGTCGTGAGGTTGTGGAAATCGACGAAAAGCGGGTCGGCGTCGCTCGGGCCGGGCGCGGCCTCGGGATGGTATTGCACCGAAAACACCGGCAGCTCCGTGTGACGCAGCCCCTCGACCGTGCCGTCGTTGAGGTTGATCTCGGTGACTTTCGCGCCGCCGCGCACGATGGACTCCGGGTCGGTCGCGAAGCCGTGGTTTTGCGCGGTGATGGAGACCTTGCCCGTCTCCAGGTTTTTCACCGGCTGGTTGCCGCCGCGGTGGCCGAACTTGAGCTTGAAGGTGGTCCCCCCAAGCGCGTGCGTGATGAGCTGGTGCCCCAGGCAGATGCCGAAGACCGGAAAGTCGGGCAGCAAGTCCGCCACCATCTTGTGGAGGTAGGGCAGCGCGGCGGGGTCGCCGGGGCCGTTGGACAGGAACACCGCGTCGGGCTTGTGCTCGCGGATTTGCCCGGCGGAGGCCGTGGCGGGGAAAACCTGCACATCGAAGCCGTGGCGGACGAGCTTGCGGAAAATGCTGTGCTTCGCGCCAAAATCGAAGGCGGCCACGCGGTGGCGCCGCGCGGGCGGCGCGGGCGCGTTGAGCGTCGTGCCCGCGGGCAGGAAGGCCTTGTTGTAGTTGGCGGGATCGGAGCCGCTCCAGGCGTAGGGCGCCTTGCACGAGACGAATTTCACGTAGTCGGAGCCCGCCATGTCCTGCCACGCGCGGGCCCGGGCGACGGCCTCCCCGTCGGCGAGCGGCAGCGTGCTCAGGCAGCATTTCATGCTGCCGGTGACGCGGAGTTTTTTGGTGATGGCGCGCGTGTCCACCTCGGCGAGGCCGGGGATGCCGTGTTTCCTGAGGCAGGCTTCGAGCGAGAGTTCGCTGCGCCAGTTGCTGACGATGGGCGAGGCCTCGCGCACCACGAAGCCGGACACGCGCGGCGCGTCGTCCTCGGCGTCCTCGGCGTTGACGCCGTAGTTGCCGATGTGGACGGCGGTCATGGTGACGATCTGGCCGAAGTAGGAGGGATCGGTGAGGATTTCCTGATAGCCGGTCATCGAGGTGTTGAAAACGCACTCGCCGGCGACGGTGGCATCGGCGCCAAACGCGCGTCCGTGAAACACGGACCCGTCTTCGAGTGCGAGAATCCCGGGCTTGTAGGTGGACATCAAAACGCGATGAGAGCCCACCGCGCCCGCCCTGCCAAGCGCGAAACGCGCCGGGAGGGATTTTGGGGTTTTGCGGAACAGCGCATATGTCTCGGCATGAACCTGAACTTCAAACGTCTCCGTCTTTTAATTGCGACCGCCATCCTGGCGCTTGCCCTCCGCCTGCACCCTCGCCGGCCCAAGAAATCCTAGCCCGGGAAGCTAAGACATGTGAGCCAGGATAACGCTCGGAGAGGAGAATCAGAGGGAGGCGCATTGGATGACATGAGGTGGTCAGGCCGGCGTTGAAACGCCGTGCCACCCCTATCATGCCCCTACGGGGCAAACTGTCGCCGCCGCCTCCGTCCTTCCGCAGGTTTGGAAGTCTGCGGGATGACAGCGCCGCGTGGCATCAGTAAAGCAACTGATGTTACTGATGTTACGCAGGAGAGGTTTTTTGGCAGGGCGGTGTGGGGGTTTGGGACGGGAGCCACCAGGGAAGAATTAGCGGGGAGGCGG
>JAITDF010000730.1 GCA_031282705.1 Opitutaceae bacterium
CCCTCCGGCAAAAATTCGCCCCGGAGCCATCCGCCGCCTCCGCCAAACCCGAGGCCCCCCCCCCCCCCCCCGCCCCCCCAGGCCCCGCCCCCCCCCCCCCCCCCCCCCCCCGCCCCCCCCCCCCCCCCCCCCCCCCCCCCCCCCCCCCCCCAAGCATGGTATGGGAAGTTGCGAGGCTGAAAGGAGCGCGGATAGTAGTCATGCGAGAAGAAACCGGGAAGCCGCGGCGGCAGACGGCGGATGCCGGAAAGGAAATAATACCGGCATGACTGAATCGCGTTGGCCGTGTGGCGGGAAGCCGTCGAGGCGTGTTCAGGTTGGAGCAGGGCATGGCATGAATCGGGGATGAAGTCGTGTGTGTGTGAGGAGGATTTGCCCGTGATTGGCTAAAAAGATTTAGCGAAAGTCAAGCGATTTTTTTCAAATTTTCGCTTTTTTTTCCGCAACCCCCAATCGCTTCGTCCCGGCGCCCCGGCGGCCCCATGAATACCGCGCCGCCGCCGCCGCTGTCATCATCATGAAAAACAGGGCGGAATGCGCCCCGCCGCCGCTGCCACTGCCGCCGCTGCCGCCACCGGGACCGGGAGGCTCGGGCGGCGCGGCCACGGGCGCGGGCGTGAGCGTGGAAACGACGGCGAGGCCGGCGTCATCGAACGCGATTTCGCGGATGGCGGCATTGCCGGTGTCGGCGACGTAGAGGCCGCCATCCGCGGCGAGGGCGATGTCCAGGGGCGAGTCAAATCTCGCGCCGGTGCCGGCGCCGTCCAGATAACCGGGGAGGCCCGTGTCGCCACCGGCGCCCGGGCGGCCTCCGGCAACGGTCTTCACGGCGCCGCCGGCGAGTTCGCGGATGAGGGAGTTGCCCGTGTCGGCAATGTAGAGGCTGCCGTCGCGCGCGCCGCTGCAAAGCACGCCATCGACCGTCAGGCCGCCGGGGGCGCGGAAGCGGGCGTCGGAGGCCGGGCCGTCGGCGCAGCCCGCCGCGCCGGGGGCGCCGGCGAGCAGCGTGACCTCGCGCGTGCCGGGCGCGATGGCGCGGATCGTGTGATCGCCGGTGTCGGCCACGTAGAGCCAGCCGCCGGCGTCCACGGCGATGCCGGCGGGGGCGGTGAAACCCGCGCCGGCGCCGGCAATCACGGAGACGGCGCCGCCGGGCGCGATCATGCGGATGCGGCTGTCGGCCGCGTCGGCGACATAGGTGTTGCCCTCGTTGTCGATGGCGACGGCGCGCGGGCTGGAGAAACCGGCGGCGGCGCCGGCCAGGGTGGTGACGCCGCCGGCGGCGGCGACGCGGCGGATGGATTTGTTCGCCGTATCCGCGACATGGATACCGCTGTCGCGCGGGCTGATTTTGACGCCGTGCGGGCGGTCGAAACGCGCGCCGGCGCCGGCGGCGTCGATTGCGCCCCCGCTGCCGGCGGACCCGGCGAGCAGGGAGCTTTCCTTGTGATCGGATGTTATTTTCTGGATCGTGTGGGCGACGGCGTCGGCCACGTAAATGTTTCCCGGTCTGTCGAGGACCAGCCCGGCGGGACAGGGAAACGCGCCGGGCGCGACCGTGAGCGTGGCCGCGTCGCTGGCGGCGGGCTCGCCGACGCCGTTGGCGGCGATGTAGCGATACCGCCAGCCGTTCATGCTGAAGAGCGGGCCGGTGATGGTCAGCACGGCGGTGGTCATGCCGCTGTGCCGGTCGGCGTCGGCGTCGGTGAGGTTTTGCCAGCCGGCGCCGGGCCTGAGCACCTGCCACTGGTAAACCGGCGCGGGATTGCCCTGGGCGGAGGCGGTCATCGTGACGACGCCCGCATGATGCCCCTCGGTCATGGTGGCGTCCGCCGGGGCGGCCAGGCCGGCGGGGGCGACGGCGAGGGTGACGGAGAGGGTGTTGTCCGCGAATGCGTGGGTGACGGGCAGGTCGGCGCTGACCGCGAAATCGGCGGCGGCGAGGTTGTGGGCGCCCGTGATGGTGATGACTTTTGTGCCGGCGGGCATCGCGGCGGTGAGGCCGGACAGATTTGTTTTTATGAGGGCGCCCGCGCCGTTTTTCGTGACGGTCTTGAGGGTGAGCGGAGCGGCGGCCGGCGCGACCGGGCCGAAGGCGATGGCGAGGTTGAGCGACGCCTGGAAGACGAGGGAGTGGTCGATGGCCAGCGCGGAATCCGCCGCGATGGACAGGTCGCTCTCCACGGGAAGCGCGAGGGGCACGGCGAGCGTGTGGCGGCCCTGGTGCACGGCCAGCGCGGGCCGGCCGGAGGCGGCTTTCAGCGTGAGCGCGCCGGTGCCGTAGGTGCCGGCGCCGTCGGCGCTTTTGAGCGAGCCTTGCGCGATGGTGTAGCCGCGCGGGCTGCGGAAATGGAGCGCGGCCAGGGTGTGGGATTGCGCGAGGGTGACGGCGACCGCGCCGGCGCCGGGGGCGGCGGCGCCGGCGGTGCCGAAAACGGCCGTCTCCCGTTCGGTGTCGGGGCGGTTCCAGTAATACCAGTTGCGCGGGTCATACCAGTCGCCCCCGGCGGCGGCCGTCCAGTTGCGCGAGCCGGAGGGCGGCTGGGAAACCGCCAGCGTCTCCGCGCCCGATCCGGTGAAAACCACCCCCGCGGGGAGGGCGGGAACCGGCCCGAGATAATTGCCGTGCGCATCGAAGGACTTGATGATTCCGCCGTTGCTTTCGCGGACATACACGGTGCCGCCGGCGGCCTGCGCGAGGCCGTCGGGCGCGCTGGAAAAGGCGTGCCCGATGGCAAAAGCGCCCAGCGGCGCGGCCTCGTAATGCGTGGTTTCGTAGCGGTTCACCGTGCCCGCCTCTATTTTCAGATAATGCGCGGGGGCGGCGGCGCGGAAGTTTTCGAGCCGGTGAAAAGTAAGCAGGTTGGAATCGTGGCCCCGCGGTGGTTGATACGAATCGTCGGCGGTCTTGAACGCGGTGCGCGACGCGATGGCCAGGTCGTCGCCATCGACGATGAAAGTAAAATACTGCCATCCGGTGTGCTCGGCGTCGCGGGCATGGAGGACTATTTTTTCAACATCCCAATGATGCAAATCCGCGGACGAGATCAGCGTGGCGGTGTTGCGGATGAGCTCGTGCTTCACCCGCCGGCTGGCGGGATCGACCACGTCCCTGTCGGCATGGAGGACGGTGTTGGTGAGCGCGTAATAACGGCCGGAAACCGCATCGTGGATGAGGCCGAATTTTTTCTGCGTCCCCGTGAGCGGCACGAAGTCCTTCGCGGGTTCGGACGACATCGTTTTGCCGTCGGCGCTGATATGAAACAGGGCGGTGTGCGGAACCGCGTCGGGCGAGGTGAACTGCATCTTGGGCATGACGGTGACGCCGTGCTCCGGCGAGGCGACGATCTGCGCCTCCGACCACACTCCCGCCGTGCCCCCGAAATGCAGGGCGACCGGCGCGGGCCATTTGTCTATCGCCGCCTCGGTCTTCGCCGCCGCCGGCGCGCTGCGCGTCCACGACGACGCCTTCAACAAATCCGACGAAAGCGGCGCCGAATACGCCCGGTCCGTGCCGAGTGAAATCCAGACGCGGTTGTTATATATCTGGGGCGTCTTTGTCGTGCCCGTGTTGCCTGAGACGAGGATGCCGTTGCCGGCATCCACCGGCGTGCTCCAAGTCGCGCCGCTGTCGGTGGATTTCAGGATGGCGACATTAAACGTGGCTTCGCCCTTTGAGTTTGTTCCCGTGACCAGCGCGCCGATGAGATAAAGCACATTGTCATGAACAAAAAGGGAGCCGCGCTGGAAGCCGTCGAGCTGCTTCATGAGCGTCCAGGTTTTCCCGTTGTCGGTGGAGCGGAGTATTTTCGACACCGGCGAATTCGCGTCCGTGTCGCCGCCGAACAGGCTGTGTGCCATGACATGGCAGCCGTCGGACAGTTTCGCGATCGCGGGATCGGCGATGTAGATTTCCTTGCCGCTGCGCACCCTTTTAATACCCAGTGTATATACAATATCGGGTGACGGCGTGTGGCTCACCTGCACGCCCGCGCCGGTCGGCTCGGCGGCGGGCGCGCGATTAAACAATGCGAAAAAAACGAGCCCGAGCAGGGCGCCGCTTTGTTTCAGAAGTGACGGGGAGGACCGGAAGGTTTTCATCGTATGAGCTGAGCATTATTAACTGATGTTACGCGGCGGCCAGTTTTGGCAGG
>JAITDF010000737.1 GCA_031282705.1 Opitutaceae bacterium
GCCCATGCCCTGGGACACTGCAAAAGTGTCACCCCCTTAGCGGGACATGTGTTACCCTCATAGCGGGACAATACACGGCGAGACCGCCCTACCAAAATCTGCCGACTGCGTAACATCAGTTTCGTAACAAAAAGGAGGGCACCTGCGCCCTCCTCTTTTCACTGCTTTTTCAACCTCGCCTTTCTCACTCGGAGGTATGAATACGACCCGAAAATCAGGAGAAGGGAAGCCATATGTATGTATCGCTTCGTCTGCGAACCGACGGTAATGTCTGCGAAACCCAGGCTTTGCTGATGTCCGCCTCTTCCCGCCGGTCTTGCCGCTTCGGCCCGGCTGCCGCCGCCGGCTGCCGGTTGTATTGCATTTCCATTGCCGCGTCCGCCTCTTTCCGCGCGTCCCTGCAATCCCGGAGTTTCACGGTTATTGCGGTTGTGCGCAGTTTCCGCGGTTGTCGCGGTCACTTCAACCGCCGGTCTTGCCGCCCCTCTTCCTCCTCCTCTGGGATTCAACATGGAACCGACCTGTATGCCCATGGCATGGATAAACAGCATGGCATACAAAACGTAAGCCCAGCGCTGCAATTTCTTCCACTTGACGCCTCCCATGCGCCTGTGGACGGAATCGAAAGAAGCAACCCATAGCGGAATGAACAAGGCCAGCATCAGGACGCCCAGAACAAAACTGAAATTCGATATTCCCGCGCCCAATGCGTTTGCCGCTCTTCCCCTTGCTTCGCTGTCGATGAAAAAATTGAGGGCGCCCGGGAGGTTGTTCGTCACCCGAATCAGGGAATGGGCCAGTATCGGGAAACCCGACAGGATGGACAACTCCTTGCGTATGCCGAGGAGCTTTATTACAACGGGATTTTGGGGGGATAAGGCGCCAATATACATGATGATAATCAGCAGGGGGAAACCCAGCGTCCCCGCGTGTATATAATCCCTGATGATGCCGCCCAGGAACGGCATCCGGCTGAAACCAAGCATCTGAATTCCAAGCAGCCTGGCGATAAAGGGAATCGCGACCAGGGCGAGGGGAATTGCGAATACGGCATAATAGACCGCCGCGTGTTTTTTTATTGATTTTGACAATAAAACAGCCAGCAGCGTCAATACACCCAGCGCCATGAGCAAGGGCGCAAGGGCGTAAAGGAATTGAATGAGATCAATTAATAATTTAACCATGATATTTATATTAGTTAGTTTGGATTATTGAACAGGAGGCGGCGAAAAGAACGAAGAGGGCATTTTTTAGACAGGATGGGCAAAATGGAAAATTGTGCCGCGCGATGCGGTCATCGCGTGGATTTGCGGCGGACGCGCCGGACAATGAGCTGGCCGGCGAGCAGGAGCAGCAGGCTCGCGCCGACGAGCGGGAAAACCACGCCGAGAAACACGATCACGCAGACGATGGCCTTGGGGACGGCTTCAGGGACAGACTCGGAGGCGGGCGTGGCGGCGGGCGGTGAGCCGGGCGGCTTGCGCGGCGCGCCGGATTTTCCGGGCGGGCGGCGGCGCCACCACATCATGACGCCGGTCACGCTCATCAGGATGATCGCAAGGCAGGCGGCGACCGCCAGAATCTTGGTCGGCAGCCCGAAAATGGCGCCGGTATGCACGGGATAAAACCAGCGCGCGAGCCGCGCCCCGAGGGGCAGGTCCCGGAACTGGACAACGTCGAGCGCGGCGCCGGAGCAGGCGTCGATGGAGACAAACGCGCCGGGCTTGAACAGCTCGTCCAGCGGGCTGGCGATCAGCCATGCGTCGCCGGGGCGCGCGGGCACGCGGACGGAGATGCGGCCAAAGTCGAAGTGCCGGCGCGCGGCGGCGATGGCTTCGTCGGCGGTGAGGAGGCGCGCGCCTTCGGGGGCCGGGGCGGACTTCGGCGGCGAGATGTAGCCGGCGGGGAGTTGCCCGGCGAGGTAAAGCCCGGCAAAAAATCCGCGTCCCCAGACCGGCGTGAAGAGGAGCCCGGTGAACATGATGATGAGCGCGAGGGGCAGGGTGTAAATGGCGGGCACGACGTGCAGGTCGCGAAGGGCGGTCCCGCCGCCGCGCCGGAAACGCGGGAGCCACACGCCCCGGATTTTCCCCTTCAGGCGCGGCCACCAGAGGAGCAGGCCGGTGAGCAGCGTGACGATGCCCCAGCAGGTGGCGAGTTCGACGATGATGCGTCCGGGGGCGCCGGCGAGCAGCGTGCGGTGGAGGCGGAGCACCACGCCCGTGAAGCCGGTTTTGCTGCTGGCGGAGCCGGTGACGTTCGCGGTATGGGGGTTGACCATCACGGTCATATATTCGTGGTCGTGCCCGTCCCCGTTTTCTCCTGATTGGGCGGCGGGGTCATGGTGCTTTTCCTTTTCAAAAAGCAATTCGTCGGCGCGCGCGGGGTCGTCGGATTCACTGATGAAAGCAAGCCGCCATCCGTCGCCGAGGTGCGCGCGGGCGGCGGCCAGCCGCGCTTCGCAGGGCAGGCGCGCGCCGCCGGGCGCGACGCGGCGGAGGCCGGGTTGGATGAGTTCGTTGATTTCTTCGTGAAAGACAAAAAGCGCGCCGGTGAGCGAGACGACGACGAGCACGGGCGCGACCAGCAGCCCGGCCCAGAAGTGCCAGCGCCAGATCGCGGGATAAAACGCGTCGAGCCAGCGGTGGCGGCGGCGGCGCGGGGCGGTTGGCGGGGGGGCGGAGGGCGCGGGCACGGGTTGGTCGGCGGTGCTCATGGCGGCGGCATCAGGGTCGGAGTTCACCTTCGCTATCACGTGGAACTTGTCCTTGGCCTGGCCTCAGAATCGTGTTTTCAAAATTTGCAAGTCGCGCTTGCGGTCACGACGCGGGGATTGCCGTAGAAGGCCCACGCGGGGCTTTGCACGGCGGAGATGCAGCGTTTGTCGAAGAGGTTGCTTGCATTGAGTTGGAAGCGCCAGCGGGCGAGGTTGTAGTGGAGGGCGGCGTCCCAAAGCGTGGCGGAGTCGCCTTTGTAGAGGTTTGCGGAATCCCCGTAAACGGCGCTGTTGCAGGTCACGCCGACGGCGAAACCAAGGTCGCGGAGCAGGCCTTTGGCAATCGTGCAGTCGGCCCAGAGGCCGAGCCGGTTGCGTGGCACGAGCGCTTCGGATTTGCCGAGATCGGTGGCGACGCTGGTCTCGCGCACCTCGCTGTCGGTGCGGGTATAGGCGCCGATCCGAACTGTATTTGATGGCATCGTCGAGACCGCGCGCGCCCAGCGCGGCCATTTGGTCGGATGTGATTACAGATATTGACTGCGGTACCTCGATGAGCGGGACGATTGTCTTGGTGCCCGCCGCGCTGTTTTTGGGGACGAAGCCTTTTTCGCGAAGCCCGCTGATGGTGATGGTGTCGAGTTGGACAACCTGTTCTGCCGACGCATCAACCGCGGCTGGGGCGGCTGCGGAAGAAGCGGAAGAAGCGGGAGAAGCGGGAGAGGGTGGCGTTTGAGCCACAGCTTGGGCTGCAAAGAGCAGACAGGCGGCAGGGAAGATGGAGCTTTTTATGAAATCGAGTCTCATGACGAGGCGGGATAGGATATTGAGCCTCTATTTCAGTAAAGGAGAAATATTTATATCTTTGTCAACATATTATATATTAATATGTTGTGTTGAAAAAAATGGGTTCGCCGCTATTTTGGATGGCTGTTCGGGTCATAAAAAGGGGTCTTTGGACATCGAAAAAAGCGACGAACCTTTTGTGTGGCGCTTTCGTCCGGCGCGCCTTTGACTGCGCGCTCCATGAGCACGAAGCCAAAGAAAACAAAGTCCAGATCCCCCTCCAACGCCGGGCTTGCCGCCAAAAAAGGCCCGATCTCGAAGTTCATCGCGCACCATTACCGCCACTTCAACGCCGCCGCGCTCGTCGATGCCGCCAAGGGCTACGAGGCGCACCTCGACAAGGGAGGCCGGATGCTCGTCACCATCGCCGGCGCCATGTCCACCGCCGAACTCGGCATCACGCTCGCCGAGATGATCCGCCAGGACAAGATCCACGCCATCGTCTGCACCGGCGCGAATCTGGAGGAGGACATTTTCAACCTCGTCGCGCATGACTACTACGAACGCGTGCCGCACTACCGCGACCTCACGCCCGCCGACGAACAGGCGCTGCTCGACCGGCACATGAACCGCGTCACCGACACCTGCATCCCCGAAATGGAAGCCATGCGCCGCATCGAGGATGTCGTGCTCGATGAATGGGTGAAGGCCGACCGCGCCGGCGAACGCTGGTTCCCGCACGAGTTCATGTATAAAATCCTCCGCGGCGGAAAATTGAAAAAATCATACCAGATCGACCCGGAAAACTCCTGGATGCTCGCCGCCGCCGCGAAAAACCTCCCCCTCATCGTGCCCGGCTGGGAGGACGCCACGCTCGGCAACATGTATGCCGCCCACGTCATCAGCGGCGACGTGAAAAACGTGCACACCGTGCGCACCGGCATCGAATACATGATGTGGCTCGCCGAGTGGTACACCAGGACGGCGAAGAACCTCCGCGACGGCAACGGCTCCATCGGCTTCTTCCAGATCGGCGGCGGCATCGCCGGCGATTTCCCGATCTGCGTCGTGCCCATGCTGCACCAGGACCTCCGGCGCGAGGACGTGCCGCTCTGGGGTTATTTCTGCCAGATCAGCGACTCGACCACCAGCTACGGCAGCTATTCCGGCGCGGTGCCGAATGAAAAAATCACCTGGGGCAAGCTCGGCGAGCGCACGCCGAAATATATCATCGAAAGCGACGCCACCATCGTCGCGCCGCTGGTGTTCTCCTGGGTGCTTGGAAAATAGCATGACTGATGTTGCACGGAAGCGTCCCATCAGTTCAGTAATATAAATCACGTGGCCTTGTATCATCCCATGAAAAACATGAGCGGCGGCGGCTCATTTCGTCCCCTGTTTGTCCTGCTCGGAATCGTCGCGGCCGGCGTGCTGCCGGCGCGCACCTCGGTCTGGAAAGTGACGGATGGCGGGCGCGCCCTCTATCTCGGCGGCACGGTGCATGTGCTGCGCACGGCGGATTTTCCCCTGCCGCGCGAGTTTGACGAGGCGTTTGCCGCCGCCGGCCTCGTGTGCTTCGAAACGGACATCGAGCGGGCCATGTCGTTGGAAATGCAACGCGTGCTCGCCGTGCACGGCATGTATAAGGACGGCGCCACGGCGGACAAAGTGCTCGCCCCCGGCGCATGGGCCGCGGTCGAGGCCTGGTGCGGAAAAAACGGCCTGCCCGCCGCTTGTCTGAAGCCCATGAAGCCGTGGCTGCTCTCCTTCACCCTGCTGGCGCACGCGCTGCAAAAACTCGATTGCGCGCCGGACGGCGTGGACGCGCATTTCCAAAAAAAAGCCAGGGCCGCCGGCAAGCAGTCCGGCATGCTCGAAACCTTTGGGCAACAGGTGGAGTTTCTGGTGCGGATGGGCGCCGGCCATGAAAACGAACTGATCCTCGGCACGCTGGAGGACCTGGAGAAATTGCCGGCCATGTTTGACAAAATCATCGCGGCCTGGCGCGCGGGAGACGAAAAACAACTCGCGGCGATGCTCAACGACGGGCTGCGCAAGGAACATCCCGCCATCCACGAGACGCTCGTGGTGGCGCGCAACAGGGCCTGGCTGCCCGTGATCGAGCAATGGCTGAGCACGCCGGAAACGGAATTTGTGCTGGTCGGCGCGGGGCATCTTTGCGGTGACGACGGCCTGCTGCGCGCCCTCCGTGACCGCGGTTGCGCCGTGGAGCAGATCGACGCGGGCCAAAATGGCCAAAATTGAGCCGCCGCGGCGTTTTTGCCCCGTTATGCCGGCGACTCGGGAAAACAGGCGCCCCTCCGGCAAAACCAATGCGCGCGGGTATAAAACAGTCGCCCCTCCGGCATTCGGGCCGGAGGGGCGGGTCGGGTGACTTGAGCGATTCCGCCCGTTTGAATTCGCGAAGATCGTCTGCCTACTAACTCTGTCTGTCTCTATCAACTGTCCTGTCATTCACTATGCTAACCTGACTGTCTGCATTTCATCTGACCCCTGTGCTTTCATGCTGACCGTCTGACCTGACTTTATGACTTAACTGACTATCCTCTGTCGGCAGTCGAGCGACGCGCCTTTGTTGTCACCCATGACCGGTTATCTTGGACTCCGCATGGGCAACGATGTTCAAAAAAATTCCGCCCTGTTTCCACAGGCTTCCCGAACCGTCCGGCCGGCCGGGACGGACGCCGGTCCGTGGACGGCGTTTTTACACTTTTGCCGCTCGGGAACCCTTTTCATCGGCACCCTGTCTCATGCCAGTCCATTCCATCAACTCGCAACCAGCCCGCAACCCGACCACGCCATGAAAAAGAGTCCTCTTCTTCTCTCCGCGCTCCTCGTTTTTTCCGGTGCGGCCACCGCTGCCTCCGGCGCGGGTTCCGGCGGGCTGCAACGCGCGGGAGGCCCGCCTCCGCCTCGCGGCGCCGACCATTTCCACCATCCCGGCCATCGCCCCGCGCCGGTTTATCACGGCGGTTTCCATGCGCGGCACTGGCATCCGTATTGGGCGCGGCATTATCCGGGTTATTATTGGGAAACGGGTTATTGGGGGCCGGCCCATGACATCAGCGTGGTTTACGGCGCGAGCAATTCCAGCCCCGACAACGACGGCGCCTGCACCGCCGCCGGCGCGGTCATCGGCGGCGTGGCGGGCGCAATTATCGGCAATAATTCCGGCTCCCACCGCAACGGCTGGAACTCTTGGTCCGGCGCCGCCGTCGGCGCGAGCCTCGGTGCGCTTGCCGGAAGCATCGCCGACCACAACGCCGCCCGCGACCGCCGGCAGGAAGCCGCCCGGCGGCAGGCTGTCCAGCAGCAGCAGCAGCTTGCCGCGCAACAAATCCAGCAGGCCGAACGCGCCCGCCAGACCGCCCCGGAGGCCGGACAAACCCCGCAAAATGTCACCATCGACAGCCACCCCAACGGCGGCGCCGACTCCATGCGCCCGGCCAACTCGCTCTTCGGCCGATGACGCCGCGCGCCTGCGCCCCGCCGCAGGCCGGCTCTCCTCATTTCCTCCCATCACGCACCACCATCGCACCACCACAACCATCACGTCTGACGACACTCATGAAAACCAAGCTCCCTGTCACCACCCTCATCCTCGCCCTCGGCGCCGGCGCGCTCCTCCTCTCCGGCTGCTCCACCAGCAAAGGCGTGCAATATCCCTCCGGCGTGCCCGTCGTCGAGGTCAACCCCGATGAACGCGGCTCCGTGGCCGGCACCGGCGTCGAGTCGCAGGACCTCGTCTCCGTCACCGACAAGATGGCCCGCAGCATCGTCGGCATCCCGCAGATTTCCGCCGCCGCCACGCCGCCGCGCATCGTGCTCAATCCCGTGGACAACAATACCCGCTTCGCGATCAACAAGGACATTTTCCTCACCCGCATCCGCATCGAGTTGAACCGAAAAGCCACCGGCAAGGTCGTCTTCCTCGCCCGCGACCAGATGGCCGCCCTCGAACGCGAGCAGCAGCTCAAAAAATCCGGCCAGGTCACCGCCAGCAGCGACCCCAACACCGTCGAATTCAAGGGCGCCGACTACTTCCTGACCGGCAAGCTCTCCGGCATGTCCACCCGCACCAGCCAGGGCATCAGCGATTACATTCTCTACAGCTTCCAGCTCATCAACGCCCGCACCAGCGAGATTGTCTGGGAGGACGCCGCCGAAATCAAGAAACAGGGCCTGGAGGACGCATCCTATCGTTAAGGACAATCCTTATGCCCGGGCGCAAAGGCTGCAAAAGAACGGAGAACAAACACCCTTATTAAAAATCACGGGATTCATGATTTCATTCTTTTCCTCGCGCTCCCGCGTTCCCCTCGCGGGCATCCAAAAACCCATCATATAACATACAATATATACACCATGAAAAAAACCATCGCCCTTTTCCTCGCCGCCGGCTCCGCCCTCGCATTTCTCTCCGGTTGCTCCAGCAAACCCGGCCAGTCCGACGGCCCGTATCTTCCGCAGGACACCACCAAATACACCGTCGAAAACACGGAGAAATTCGTCGTGATGGATCGCGCCGTGCAGTATTCCGTGACCTGCACCGGCCTGCAGGAGCACACCACTCCCGACGGGCGCCTTGAGATCGTCGCCAACGTCAAGAACCGCGAAAGCCGCCGCATCCAGGTGCAGGTGGGCTGCGTGTTCCGCGACGCGCAGAATTTCTCCACCGGGGACGAAACCCCGTGGCAGACCCTCATCCTCGGCGAGCACGCGACCGAGGCCGTCCGCTTCACCGCGACGAACGACAAGGCAAAAACCTACACCGTCCGCGTCCGCCAGGCGCGGTGAGCCCGGCCATCACCATCTTCCCCCTTCAAGGAGGCCCTGAAAATCAATCACGGAGACGCGGATAAACGCAGATGAAATTTTAAAAGCAATGGTTTGAATCCGCGTCCATCCTCGTCCATCTGCGGTTTAATAAAACCTACCTTCTTTATGGCGGTTTGGATTATTGAACGGAAGGCAACCGAAGAAAACGAAGGACAATCAGGAAGGACGACCAAGGGCGCATGCCGTTTATTATTTTCAACTTTTCCGAAACAAACAACTTCCCATTCAGAATCTTCTCTGTTTTTGCCGCCGTTGCCTTTGTTTCCTTCTGTTCAAAAATGAATTTTTCAAAGTGTCCTTTAAACAGCTCTTCCTGATTCCGTGTCCTCCGCGTCCCCGTGCTTATTCTTTATCTTTCCTCTTTCTCTTCGCCGGGCCCCGCACGGGGAGGCGCGGGAAGAATAAAAAGGCTCCGGGACCGAAGGCCGGCAGCCCGCCGGAAACAAAAATATCAAAAAACCAGACAACCATGAAAACACCCGCGCCTCCCTCCGCACCATCCGCCGCGCTTGCCGCCGCGCTCCTCCTCGCCGTGGCGCTCGCCGCCACCGCCTGTTCGTCAAACCGCGCTGGCGGAGGCGCGCAGCAGCCGCAGCCGCCTCCCGGCCCGCCCGTGGCGGTTGCCGGCCCCGCCCGGCCCGCAGCCGCCGGCGCCGACGGGAGCTATGCGCACGACCAGCGGCTCTACGGCGATGCCGGCGCCGCGCTCGTCTCCGCCGCGCAAGCCCTGCAAATCATCAATGAGTTCCGCGCCGCCTGTGAAGGCGCGCTGAAAAAACCGCGGATGCTCATCTATATCAACCGCGACCTCGTGACGCCGCCCGACAAAAACATCGTCGTCAAAACCACCGAGACCACCTCCGCCCGCCCCGCCGGCGCGACCACCACCACGACCACGACCACCATCGATGCGGCCAGGCCGTCCGCCGCGCCAGCCTGGTCGCTCGCCGACCGCCAGACCGCGCGCGACATCGAACGCCTCACCGCGCGCCCCTACCGCGCCGCCGGAGCGACCTTTGCCGACCAGAAAATCGCCGCCTCGATGCTCCCCGATTCCAGCATCACCAGCCATGCCGGGCTCAGCCGCCACCTCGTCACCGAGGACGGACGCAAGGACCGCGAGGCGCTCGCCAAGGTCGCGGACATCGTCATCGAAGTGCTCATGTCGAGCCGCAGCCTCACCATGCAGAACATCTCCGGCGCGCAAACCGCCGCCGTCCCCGACATCCAGATGACGGCCATCCGCCTGTCCGACGCCGCCATCCTCGGCCAGGCCTCCTCGCTCGAACTCATCGGCGCCAACCCGCCGGCGTCCGCCTTTGATGTGCAGGCCGTGACCGAGGCCACGGCGCTTGTCCTCATGCAGGACATCACCGCCACGGCGAAATGACAGGATGCGGCGGACACGCTGCGCCGCCGGCGCCGGCCGGCACACAATCCTTGGTTTGCATTACGACCTGATGTTACGCGGCGGCCAGTTTTGGCAGG
>JAITDF010000060.1 GCA_031282705.1 Opitutaceae bacterium
GTCTGGGTGAGCAACCTCGCCATCATTCGCGCGGACAACGGCGGCGGCGGCGGCGGCGGCGCGGGCGGCGCCGCGGGCTTCGTGGTCAACGCCACCACCGGCGAGCCGGTCGCCGGTGCCGATGTCACCGCGTTTGCCAGCCCTGATGCGCACTCAAACTACGAGCCGCTGCCCGCCGTGAAAACCGCCGACGACGGCTCGTTCGCCATTCCCGTCTTTCCCGCCGCCGCCGCCGCCGACACCGCCGACACCGTCCAGCCGCCCGCGCCCGGCGGGCTGACGCCGCCGCCGTTGCCGCCGCTGCCGCTGCCCGGCCTCGCCCCGGACAACCGTCCCCGCGCCTCGCACCTCCTCGCCCGCGCGCCGGACGGCGTGAACGCCATCGCCACCGATGCGGCCGCCCATCATTACCGCTCCGCGCAGACAGTTTCCGGCGACGGCATCCGGTGTTTCTTTTTCACCGACCGCGCCATTTACCGGCCTGGCCAGACCATCCATTTCAAGGTGCTCGCCTTCCGCGCGGACACGCAGACCGGCGACTACGCCGTCGTGCCGGACATCCCGCTGACCGTCATCCTCGACGACTCCAACCGCAAGGAGGCTGCGCGCGCCGAACTGCGCACAAATGGTTTCGGCTCCGCCGGCGGCGCCTTCACCGCGCCCGCCGGACGGCTCACCGGCGCCTACACGCTGCACATCGAGGCGGACAAATACGCCAGCGCGCTCGTCCGCGTCGAAGAATACAAGCGCCCGAAATTCGAGGTCGCGCTGCCCGCGCCCGCCGCCGCGCCCAGGCTCGGCGAAACCATCGCGCTCACCGGCTCGGCCACCGCCTACACCGGCGCGCCCGTGGACGGCGCGAAGGTCTCGTGGCGCGCGCGCCGCGTCACGCTCTGGCCGCGCTGGTGCTCGTGGTTTCTGCCGCCCGTGCCCGACGCCGAAATCGCCGCCGGCGCCGCCATCACCGGCGCCGACGGCGGATTCACCATCGAGTTTCCCGCGCGGCCCGACCCGAAGGCCGACCCGAAAAACGAGCCCGTTTTTCACTACACCGTCACCGCCGACGTCACCGACTCCGCCGGCGAAACCCGTTCCGCCACGCGAACCGTCCGCGCCGGATTCACGGCGCTCGCGGTCACGGTTTCCGCCGGCGAATGGCAGACCGCCGGCGCGCCCGTCGAAATAAAAATCTCCGCCGCCACGCTCGACGGCGTGCCGCAGGCCGCCGCCGGCACCGTGTCGTTTCACCCGCTCAAGCAGCCCGCCGCCGTGCCGCAACCCCGGCTGACGCGGACATCGGACGGCGGGTATCACGCGGAATACAACCCGCAGCCCGAGCCGGACGACATCCGCGGCTGGCCCGAGGAAACCGCCGCCGCCGCCACGCTCCCGTTTTCCACCACCGGCGGCGCCGCCGATGGCGCCGCTGACGGCGCGGCCACCACCATCGCCGCGCGCCTGCCCGCCGGGCTTTACCGCGCCATCGTCAGCGCGCGCGACCGCTTCGGCACGCCCGTCACCGCGCGCCACGAAATCCGCGTGCTCGCGCCCGGCGCCGGCCGTTACGAAAACAAGGAGGCGTTCTGCCTCTCCGCGCCGGAATGGGAGGCCCGCCCCGGCGGGACCTTCACCGCGCTCTGGGGCTCCGGCCACGCCTCGGCGCGCGCCTTCGTGAGCATCGAGCAGGACGGGAAAATCCTGCGGCGTTTCTGGACGGAGCCGGGCCTCACCCAGCAAAAAATTTCGCTCGCCGTCACCGAGTCCATGCGCGGCGGCGTGACGTTGCGCATGTTTCAGGTGCGCGACAACCGCCTCGTCACCGCGAGCCGCGAGATCGCCGTTCCGTGGGACAACAAGGAACTCAAAATCGAATGGGCGCATTTCAACTCGAAGCTCGTCCCCGGCGGGCGCGAGACGTGGACGGCCAGAATCACCGGCCCGGACGCCGGGCGCGCCGCCGCCGAGCTGGCCGCCACGCTCTACGACGCCTCGCTCGACCAATTCGGCTCGCCGTTGTATTGGCCGCGATTGTCCGGCGTCTTCCGCCGGAACGCGCCGCGCGGTCCGCGATGGACGGGCGGCAACGCGCTCGCGCGGTTTGCCGACGTGGTCAAACCCGAGCCGCCCAAGCGCCCCGCGCGTGACTCCGCCGCGAAACAATACCCGCACTGGGCGTTTTCAAACTGGCAGTTTTCCGGCGGGCGCGCGGACAGGAGCGGGACCGGTTACGTGCTGGCGGGCAGCAGATCGGGAAGCGCTCCCTCAGGCGACGGCGACATGGTCGTGCTGTCCCCCTTTCAAGTGGAAACCAGCCTCGATGCCGGCTACTTCGCCGCCAGTAGCATCGGGGGAATCAGAATTGGCGGAGGGGGCGCTATCATGGGCGGCCACGAGGCAGGCTGGGCTTCCGACGGTTTGGTGGCAATGAACGGGGCCATCGCCGCTTCGCACCTCGGCACACCCTTCGCCGCCTCTGACCTCGCCGCCCCCGACCTCGCCGCCGTCACCGCCCGCAAAAACCTTCGGGAAACCGCCTTCTTTTTCCCGCAACTCCTCGCCGGCGACGACGGCTCGGTGCGCATCGAGTTCACCGTGCCGGAGGCGCTCACGCGCTGGAAATTCCTCGCCCTCGCGCACGACCGGCAGCTCCGCTCCGCCGTCCTCGCCGACACCGCCGTCACCGCCAGGGACCTCATGGTGCAGCCCAACCCGCCCCGCTTCCTCCGCGAAGGCGACACCGTCGAGTTCACCGTCAAGCTCACCAACATGACCGCCGCCCCCCGGCGCGGCGCCGCCCGGCTCACCTTCGCCGACGCCGTCACGCTGGAGAGCGTGGACTTGTCCGCCGGCGATGCCGCCGCCGCCGCCGCGGGAAATCCCAAATCCCAAAATCCCAAATCCCAAAAAAATTCCAAATCCCAAAATCCCGCGTTTCAAAATTCCACGTCGCCGAATCCCGAAACCCAAAATTCCAACCCCGGAAATCCCGATGCGGGGCGCCGCGATTTCACGCTCGCGCCCAACTCCTCGACGACCCTCTCCTGGCGCATCACCATCCCCGACGGCCAGGGGTTTCTCGCCTACAAAGCCGTCGCCTCCACCGGCGCCGTCAGCGACGGCGAGGAAGGCTTCCTGCCCGTCCTCAGCCGCCGCCGGCTCGTCACCGAATCCATCGCGCTCCCCGTCCGCGACGCCGGCGCGCGCACCTTCCGCTTCGACAAACTCGCCTCCTCCGCCGCCGACGCGACGCTCCGCAACGAATCCCTCACCGTGCAAATGACCTCCAACCCCGCCTGGTATGCCGTGCTCGCCCTGCCCTCGCTCATGGAGTTCCCGCACGAGTGCAGCGAGCAGCTCTTCAACCGCTACTACGCCAACGCCCTCGCCGCGCACATCGCCAACTCCGACCCCAAAATCGCCCGCGTCTTCGAGCAATGGCGCGCCGCCGCCGCGCTCGCGCCCGCCGACACCGCCGGCGACACCACCACCGCCGCCGCGCCCGCCGCCGCGCTCGACAGCCCCCTCCTCCAAAACGAAGACCTCAAATCCGTGCTCATCGAGGAAACCCCCTGGCTGCGCGCCGCCGCCCGCGAAAGCGAGCAGCGCCGCGCCCTCGCCCTGCTCTTCGACGCCGGCCGCACCGCCGCGCAGACCGACTCGATCCTCCGCACCCTCGGCGAACGCCAGCTCGCCGGCGGCCTCTGGCCGTGGTTCCCCGGCGGCGGCGGCAGCGACTACATCACCCGCTACCTCGTCGCCGGCTTCGCCCGCCTCCGGCATTTCGGCATCCCGCCGGACAACCGCGCCGACGCCATGCTCAAGCGCGCCCTCGCCGCGCTCGACGCCGCCCTCGCCGGACGCCACGCGGAACTCCTCGCGCAAAAAAACTTCGACCCCGCCGCCTGCCACCTCGACCCCGCCGACGTTTTCCAGCTCTACACGCGCAGCTTCTTCACCGGGCAAATCCCCGTCCCCGACGCCGCCCGCGCCGCCTGCGACTTCTTTGCCGCGCAGACCCGCGCCCACTGGCCCTCGCTCCCGCTCCAGTCGCAAGGCCACGCCGCCCTCGCCCTCGCGCGTAGTGGAGATTTGGATACCGCCCGCGCCATCGCCGCCTCGCTCCGGCAGCGCGCCAAGACCGACCCCGAACTCGGCATGTGGTGGGCCGACGCCGTCCGCGGCTGGTTCTGGTGGCAGGCCCCCGTCGAGACGCAGGCGCTCATGATAGAAGTCTTCGACGAAGTCGCGCGCGACCCCCGGGCCGTCGCCGACCTCCAGCTCTGGCTGCTCAAGCAGAAACAAACCAATGCCTGGCCCAGCACCAAGGCCACCGCCGACGCCGTTTACGCCCTCCTCCTGCGCGGCGCCGGCAAGCTCGCCGGCGACGCCCTCGTCACCGTCACGCTCGGCGCCGAACCGTTCGGCCCGCCGCCGGGCCGCAC
>JAITDF010000062.1 GCA_031282705.1 Opitutaceae bacterium
CCCCCGCGCCGAGCGCGTTTCCATGCTCACCCTGCACGCGTCCAAGGGCCTGGAATTTCGCGCTGTCTTTCTCGTCGGCTGCGAAGACGGCCTGCTGCCGCACCACTTCGGCTCCGCCGACGGCGGCGGTGTCGGCGGTGTCGGCGGTGTCGGCGGCGATGGTGGCGGCGATGGCTCCGGCGGCTTCGGCTCCGGTGTCGGTGCCGGCAGCGGCTCCGGCAGTGATGGTGGCTCCGGCGATGGCAGTGATGGCGGTGGCGGCGACGGCGGAGGTGGCGATGGTGGCGGTGACTTCGACGGTGCCGGCTCCGGCTCCGGTGCCGGCCGCACACGGTTGATGCCCTGCCAGATGTCCACCGGTGGCTTCGACGGTGCCGGCGCTGGTGCCGGTGTCGGTGCTGGTGGTGGTGGTGGCTCCGGCGGCTCCGGCGGTGCCGGCTCCGCCGCTGGCGCTCCCGGCGGCGGCTCCTCCGGAAGCTCCTCCGGCGCCGCCGCCGGAGAAACCGACATCGCCGAGGAGCGCCGCCTGTTTTTCGTCGGCCTCACGCGTGCGAAGGAGCGGCTCTTTCTCTCCCACGCCCGCCGCCGCCACTGGCAGGGCGCGCTGCGCGCCCGCCACCCGTCGCCCTTCCTGCGCGACATCCGCGACACGCTCCTCGACCGCCATCGCGACGCCCCGCCCGCCGCGCCGCGCGCCCGCCAGCTCGGCCTGGATTTATTTTAGGCCATGTCTATTCCGGCTCGCAACCGGGCCGGCGCCGCCGGTGCCGCCGGCGGGCGGCGCGGCAAGTCGCGCTGTCGAAAGCGCGGGAACTCGCCGCACTCCAAAACAAACCTGCCGTCGCCTCTTGATTTTCGCCCGCCTCCTATGTCCTCCACCGCTTATGCTGCCCGCCTTTTATGGAGTGCGGCGACTTGTCGCCGCTTTTGACGGCGCGACTTGTCGCGCCGCCCGCCGGCGGCACCGGCGACGGCCCGGTTGCAAACTGGAATTACACTGCCTGCCGGCCGGGGTCGTGCGGCTCCGACGCACCGCAGACTTCCAAGTCTGCTTCAACGCCCGCGCCGGGCCGCGGGCCTCCGGCCCGGAAGCAGGTTGGGTTCCGGGCGAAGCGAGAGTCCGCCAACCTGTGGAGCGGCGGCGGCGGCGGCGATTTGCCCCGTAGGGGCATGATAGTGGTAGCACGGGGCTTCAGCCCCGTGTCCACGCCCCCGCAATACCCGCGTCCCGTAGGAATGCAACCGGACGGTTGCGTCCCTAATTTTAACCATAAGCCATCCGCCCCGGCTTGCCGCCATGTCGATGCCGGCAATAGCATGGAGCGCGATGAAAACACCGCTTCTTTCCGTCCTCGTTCCTTTCACCCTCCTCGCCTCGTGCGCGTGCCTTGCCGACGACCCGGCGTCCGCGGGTGTCCGCCTCGCCGACGTGCGGCTGCGCGATTGCTGCGTGTATGCCGACGCAAGGACGCAAACCTACCATCTCGTCAGCTCCACGGGGCGGCGCGGACCGGGCAACCGGCCCGCCGTCGTGCACTACACGAGCAAGGATCTCGTCAACTGGACGGGGCCGCGCGTGGTGTTTGAGATCCCGGAGGGCTTCTGGGCGCGGAAGGGAATCTGGGCGCCGGAGCTGCACGAATACCGCGGGAAATACTACTTGTTCCTCACGTTCGACACCGACACGCCGCTTTGCGAGCAGTGGCGCGACTGGCTGCCCCGCGTGAAACGCGGCTCGCAGGTGCTCGTGGCGGATTCGCCGGAGGGACCGTTTCGCGCGTTCGGGGAAACGCCGGGCCGGTCCACGCTGCCTCCCGACATGATGACGCTCGACGGCACGCTCTGGATCGAGGATGGCGCGCCCCACATGGTGTTTTGCCACGAGTGGGTGCAGATCAAGGACGGCACGGTGGAATATGTGCGGTTATCGGACGATCTTTCCACGACGGCCGGCGAGCCGAGGCGGTTGTTCAACGGGAGCGACGCGGCGTGGAGCAAAAAATCCGCCGAATACGGCTGCCATGTGACCGACGGCCCCTGGCTGCACCGCACGGCGTCGGGAAAACTGCTCATGCTCTGGTCAACAGGCGGCGCCGGGGGCTACACGACGGGCTATGCCGTGTCGGACTCGGGGAAACTCGCGGGCCCGTGGCGCCAGGAGCCGCGGCCGATTTTTGCGGACGACGGCGGGCACGCGATGATGTTCCGCCGGTTCGGCGACGGAAAACTGATGCTGATTTTGCACACGCCGAACAAAACGCGCCGCGAGCGCGCCGTGATCTTTGAAATCGAGGAGGAGGGCGATTCGCTGCGCGTGGGGAAGCGGATTGGCGCGTAGAAAAAACGGTGCCCCGCTGTTTTGAAGGGTTGCATTTTTTGCCTGTCCCTGATTTTGAGCCCAAGTCGTCGCAGCCCACGCAGGTCACCCCGCTGAAATCGAGCTTCGGGTATGTCGCCGCCACGTGCGCGCGCAGCAGCCGCCACAGCCTCGTGTCATGCTCGCCGAGCCGCCGCGCCGTCGCCGCCATCGGCATCTCGCGCAACAGCAGCAGCGCCATCGCCTCAAACGCCTTCGTGAAGTGCTTGCACAGCCCCTGCCAAGGCGGTTGCACCCGGTAAACGCTCCCGTCGCGCCGCTGCCCGCGCGGCACCCGGCAGCGCAACACGCAGCGGTGTTCAAAGACGTTCAAATGCCTCCACTCGATCTCCCCGGCGTGGTCGTAAGGCCGCACCTCCTGCTTTTGCCGGACTCCCTCCTCCTCCCAGAACCTTGGCAGCTCCTCGACCCACAGGCGCACCTCGCCTTCCGTGGCGTCAAACTCGCAGCGGCTCACTCGCCACTCCTCCCCCAATCCCAGCAACTGATGAAATAATGCTTCCGGTGTCATTAGCCTTTACTTCACCCCATCTCACCCCATGGTTCCACTGAAAATAGCGAAGAACTACAAAAATCAACCCGAGCCCTTTTTGCCACCCACAGCAAGACCATAAACCACGTGCAGCATGGCGGAATCGTGGCGGGAACCATTATCCAACGTTAAAACCATGAAAAAAGCACTCACATTACTTCTTATTTTAACGACCGCCGTCGTGTCATCGGG
>JAITDF010000068.1 GCA_031282705.1 Opitutaceae bacterium
TCTTCCGATCTCCTCCGCGTGGGCTTTTTAATGATTTCATGTTGTTTTTTGATTTTTCAAAGCACCCTTTATCTTTCCTCCCCGAACCACTGGCCAAGGCAGGCGGAATTTAATAATGAAGCCTGCCTTGGCCAGTGGTTCGGGGAGGAAAGATAATGGGCGCTTTGAAAAATCAATAAACAACATGAAATCACTGAAAAGCCCACGCGGAGGGCTTTGGGGACGCAGGGCAAGCATCCCGCTTGCCTGATTGGGGCGTAGGGCGAGCGTCCCGCTTGCCTGACGGCGCGCAAAGCGCGCCGCACCAAAGTGGCGGGAGCATCCTGCTCCCGTCAGGCAAGCGGGACGCTTGCCCTACGCCCCCACAACCTCTGTGTGAGACCTGATTTTTCAAAACACCATAAAGAGGAACGAGAAAGATAAGAATAAAGAGGAAAGAGAAAGATGCCGGCGGGGGTGACATCGCCTTGAATCGCACCTCTGGCTTTGCGCAGGGGAAGGGGGCGGAAACGGGCCGGAAATTTTTCCGGAGCTTCGGGCCGAAAATGGCTGAAATCGCCGGAAACCCTGTTACGGTGCCGTCATGAAACCCGCCTGCTTCTCCCCCAAACCCCTGCATCGCATGACCCGCACGCTCGCCGCCGTGGCGATGGGACGCGAGGCGCCCGACCTCGTCATCACTGGCGCGCGCGTGCTTTCCACCTACACCGAACGCATCCACGACAGCCGCGAAATCTGGATCAAAGGAGGCCGCATCGCCGCCGTGAAAGCCGCCGGCTCGTTTCGCGGCGCGGGCGGGAAAACCGGTGCGAAAACCGGCGCGGACCATTACGACGCGCGCGGCGGCATCCTCGCGCCGGGGCTGGTCGATCCGCACATCCACATCGAGAGCGCCATGATGACCGCCTGCGCCTACGCCGAGGCCGCGTTGCTCAACGGCACCACGACGATCTTCTGCGACAGCCACGAAATCGGCAACGTCTGCGACACCGCGGGCATCGAGTGGATGCTCGCCGACGCCCGCCAGGCGCCGCTTTCCATCTTCCTCACCGTGCCCAGCACCGTGCCGGCGACGAACCCGCGCCTGGAAACCGCCGGCGGCGACCTCACGCCGGAAAAAATCGGACGCCTCTTCGACCGCTGGCCCGAGGCCGTCGCGCTGGGGGAGAAAATGGATTTCGTGCCCGTGGCGATGGGCGACAGACGCAGCCACGCCATCCTCGCCGAGGCGCTCAAACGCGGGCGCCCCGTGTGCGGCCACATCTACGGACGCGAGTTTGTCGCGGCCTGCGCGGCGAGCGGCATCACCGACACGCACGAAGCCATCGACCGCGACATCGCCGACGATTTTCTCGAAGCCGGCGTGTGGGTCTTTCTGCGCGGCGGCCCGCCCGCCACGCCCTGGCACAGCCTGCCCGAGGCGGTCAAAACCATCACCGAACTGGGCGCGAACCCGAAACGCGTCTGCGTATGCACGGACGACCGCGACGCCGACGACCTTTTTCTCTTCGGCATGGACTGGGTCGCGCGCCAGGCCGTCGCCGCCGGCCTGCCGCCGGCCGCCGCATGGAGCATGGGCTCGCTGCACCCCGCCACGCGCTACGCAAAGGACGGCGACATCGGCGGCCTCGGCCACGGACGCCGCGCCGACCTCGTGCTCCTCAACGACGCGCTCGAAGTGCAAAACACCTGGCTCGGCGGCGCGCTTGCGGTCGAGAACCGGAAAATCACGCGCCTCCTCGACGCCGCGCTCTCGAAACGCTACAAGTATCCAAAACCCGCATACAACACCGTCCGCCTCCCGGCGGGGGAAATCCGCCTCACGCCCGGCCTGCCGGAGGCGCCCGTGACGGCCAACGTCATCCGCGTCGCGCTGCCCGGCATCGTGCTTCTCCACGACAGACTCCGCCTCGAACCCGCCGCCGCCGGCGGGACATGGGCGGACCTGCTCGGGCGGCACGACCTCTGTTTTGTCACCGTGGTCGAGCGCCACGGCAAAAACGGCGGCGTCGCGCACGGCCTGTTGCGGGGCTTCGGGCTGCGCGACGGCGCGGTGGCCAGCAGCGTCGGCCACGACGCGCACAACATCATCATCGCCGGCGACGGCGAGGCGGACATGCGCCTCGCGCTTGCCACGCTCAAGAAGCTGCGCGGCGGCATCTGCGTGGTGCGCGGCGGCAAAGTCGTCGCCAGCGTCGCCCTGCCGGTCGCCGGCCTGCTGTCCGACAAACGCGCGACCGCCGTGGCGAAGGAATCGGCGGAGCTGAAAAAAGCCTGGGCCGCCGCCGGCTGCGCGCTGCCCTACATGGGTTTCAACCTGATTCCGCTGTCCGTGATTCCCGAAATCCGCATCACCGACAAGGGGCTCGTGCTCGTGCCGGAAATGAAAACCGTGCCGTTGTTTGAAAATGCGTGAACGCTTCCGCCGCCCTAAAATGCGCGAGCGCTTTTGCCGCCCTGCTTGCGGGCCTTTCTTCAACTCCGCGTTCGGATCAACCAAGCAGGGTTTGCCGCGGTTTTGAATGGATTTCACATCGCGGCGACGCGATGTGAAATCCATTCAAAATAGAGGGAGAAACAAATATTCTTGTCATGACCGCCATGCGATCGCGCGAGGGCATTAGTTCTACTTTGTTTAAAAAAGGCTTTATTTTTTGAAAACTTCCAATGCGATGAAGACCGTTCGCCGCGAAGGCGGCACGCAAACACCACAAACAAACCCCAACGGCGGCTGAGCCGGCGAAACCGGACGCGCCAAAAATAAAAAATGACGCGACAAGGCTGGCCCGGACGGCCGGACATGTTATGAGTTTTTGATCCGGATTTTTCAGGGCATTTCGCCCTGCATGAACGCGATGCGCAGGCGCGCCGGTATTTGATCGGCCTGCTCGGGACGCAGCGGCGCAAGAACATGGAGCGCATGGACGCCGAACTGGAGGAAGGAGATTATCAAGGCATGCGGCAATTCATAGCGGACTCGCCGTGGGACCACGCGCCACTCATGGCGCAAATAGCGCGGGAAGCCGGCGGCATGCTTGGAGGGCAGCGCAACAGCGCGCTGTATATCGACGAGACGGGGTTTGTGAAGAAAGGCGGGGCGAGTGTCGGGGTGCAGCGCCAGTATTGCGGGCTGCCGGGCAAGATCGAAAACTGCCAGGTGGCCGTGTTTGCCTGCCTTGGCAGCGGCGAACGCGCGGCGCTGACCGGGGTGAGACTGTTTTTGCCGGAAGCATGGGCTGGGGACGCGCAGCGCTGCCGGAAGGCGAAGATACCGCCGGGGCAACGCGGGCATCGCACCAAAGCGCAACTGGCGCTGGAAC
>JAITDF010000079.1 GCA_031282705.1 Opitutaceae bacterium
CCCCCGCGCATGACCCGCCGCGAGACCACCCTCGCCCGCCCCCGCGCCCCTCTCGACACCGCCGCCGGCACCCACGCCGAAGCCGGCCGCCGCGTCCGCGCCCCCCCCGCCGTCGCCGACAAAACCTTCCTCATCTCCATCGGCGACCGCACCGTCACCGGCCTCGTCGCCCGCGACCAGCTCGTCGGCCCCTGGCAAGTCCCCGTCGCCGACTGCGCCGTCACCGCCGCCGCCTACGACACCTGCACCGGCGAAGCCATGGCCACCGGCGAACGCACCCCCGCTGCCATCAACCACCCCGCCGCCGCCGCCCGCCTCGCCGTCGCCGAAGCCCTCACCAACCTCGCCGCCGCGCACATCCCCGACCTCGGCCGCGTCAACCTCTCCGCTAACTGGATGGCCGCCCCCGCCCACCCCGGCGACGCCGCCGACCTCTACGCCGCCGTCCGCGCCACCGCCCTCGAACTCTGCCCCGCCCTCGGCCTCACCATCCCCGTCGGCAAAGACTCCATGAGCATGTCCACCACCTGGACCGCCACCGACCCCGCCACCGGCCGCGAAACCCGCAAAACCCTCGCCGCCCCCGTCTCCCTCATCATCACCGCCTTCGCCCCCGTCGCCGACATCCGCAAAACCCTCACCCCCCAACTCCTCCGCCCCGCCGACCCCGCCCCCGACGGCCGCCCCGCCGGCCCCGCCGAACTCCTCCTCATCGACCTCGGCCGCGGCCAAAACCGCCTCGGCGGCTCCATCCTCGCCCAAGTCTATGCCCAGACCGGCGACATCCCTCCCGACCTCGACCACCCCGCCGACCTCAAAAACCTCTGGCACGCCATACAGACCCTGAACGCCCAAAACCTCCTCCTCGCCTACCACGACCGCTCCGACGGCGGCCTCCTCGCCGCCGCCGCCGAAATGGCCTTTGCCGGCAACACCGGCCTCGACCTCCACCTCCCCCCCGCCGCCGACCCCCTCGCCACCCTCTTCTCCGAAGAACCTGGCGCCCTCCTCCAAATCCGCGCCGCCGACCTCGACCCCGTCATGCTCCACCTCCGCGCCCGCGGCTTCAAAACCTGCACCCACCGCATCGGCGCCCTCAACCCCCACGCCGCCCTCCGCGTCCGGCAAACCGGCCGCGTCCTCTTCAACGACACCCTCCAAAACCTCCGCGCCATCTGGAGCGACACCACCCGCCGCATCGCCGCCCTCCGCGACAACCCCGACTGCGCCGAATCCGAATACCAACTCAAACTCGACCCCGCCGACCCCGGCCTCACCCCGAAAATCACCTTCGACTACGCCGACACCGCCGCTGCCGCCGACGCCGACACCGCCGCCGGTGCCGCCTCCGCCGGTATTTTTGGAGTGCGGCGAGTTCTCGCCGCTTTGGACGGCGGGATTCATCCCGCCGCCCCGGATGCCGGCAAAATTCCAGACACAGACATTGAAACCCGCCCCGGCGGGCAAATAAATTTGCCCGTCCAAAGCGGTGATAAATCACCGCACTCCAAAAATACCACCGCCACCCGCCACCCCGCCGCCGCCCGCCCCCGCATCGCCATCCTCCGCGAACAAGGCGTGAACGGCCACATCGAAATGGCCGCCGCCTTCACCCGCGCCGGCTTCCGCGCCACCGACGTCCACATGACCGACATCCTCGCCGGCCGCGTCACCCTCCGCGACTTCCACGGCCTCGCCGCCTGCGGCGGCTTCAGCTACGGCGACGTCCTCGGCGCCGGCGAAGGCTGGGCCAAAAGCATCCTCTTCAACCCCCGCGCCCGCGACGAATTCACCGCCTACTTCGCCCGCCCCGACACCTTTGCCCTCGGCGTATGCAACGGCTGCCAGATGATGAGCAACCTCCACGAAATCATCCCCGGCGCCCACGCCTGGCCCCGCTTCGTCCAAAACAAATCCGAACGCTTCGAGGCCCGCGTCTGCTCCCTGCTCATAGAAAAAAGCCCCAGCCTGCTCTTTGCCGGCATGGAAGGCAGCGTCCTGCCCATCGCCGTCGCCCACGGCGAAGGCTGCGCCGAATTCCCCACGCCGGCGGACGCCGACGCCTTCAACGCCCCCGGCGGCCTCGTCAGCGCGCGCTACGTGGACAACCACCACCGCCCCACGGAACGCTACCCCCTAAACCCCAACGGCAGCCCGCACGGCATCACCGCCATCACGACCCGCGACGGCCGCGTGACCCTCCTCATGCCGCACCCCGAACGCGTATTCCGCACCGTGCAACAAAGCTGGTGCCCGAAAAGCTGGCTGGCCCACGACGACGCCCCCTGGATGCGCCTCTTCCGCAACGCCCGCGCCTGGCTCGGCTGAGGCGGGAGGACGGGCGGCCCCGCCCCCTCATGCAAAACGCGCGGCGAGGGCCGCGTGCAGTTCGCGGATGAGCGCCTCCGTCGCCTCCCACCCCATGCAACCATCCGTGATGGACACCCCATAACGAAGCCTCTCCCCCGGCTGCGGAAAAGGCTGGCTGCCCGGCAGCAAATTACTCTCAAGCATCGCGCCCACGACGGCGCTGCCGCCGGCGGTGAACTGCCGCGCAACCTCGCGCAACACCCCCGCCTGACGCCCCGGCTCCCGGCCGGAATTATCGTGGCTGCAATCAACAAGAACCGCCTGCGGCAAACCGGCACGCGCAAGCGCGGCGGCGGCCTCCGCCACATGGGCGGCGGAGTAGTTCGGCCCGCCCGCGCCCCCCCGCAAAACGATATGGCACCAAGGATTGCCGCGCGTGACGACGGCCGCCGCCCGCCCGTCGGTGTCGATGCCGAGGAAAGCCTGCGGCTGGGAACCCGCCCTGATGGCGTTGATGGCGGCGGTCAGCGTGCCATCGGTGCCGTTCTTGAAACCCAGCGGCATGGAAAGCCCCGAAGCCATCTGCCGGTGCGTCTGCGACTCGGTGGTGCGCGCGCCGACGGCCGACCAGCAAACCAAATCCGCGATGTATTGCGGCGTGATGGGGTCGAGCAGCTCCGTCGCCGTCGGCAACCCCAGATCAAGCACCTCGCGCAAAAACCGCCGCGCGGCCGGCAGCCCCGCGGCGATGTCATGCGAACCATCGAGCCACGGGTCCATGATAAACCCCTTCCAGCCGACGGACGTGCGAGGCTTCTCAAAATACACGCGCATCACCACCAGCACGCGCCCGGCGACCTCGCGGGCCAGCGCGGCGAGACGCCGGGCATACTCGCCCCCGGCGGCGGTGTCGTGGATGGAACACGGCCCCACAATAAGCAAAAAACGCCTGTCCTCCGAGAAAAGCAGACGCTGGATCTCCCCGCGGGCGCGGGAGACAAACCCCGCCTGCGCCCCGGTCTTCGGCTCGGCGGCGAGCAACTCGGCGGGCGAAGGCAGACGGCGCGTCTCCACCACATTGATGTCGGAGGTTTTTTGCATGGCAGACCGCCCAGCCTGCCACGCCGCGCGCGGGGTGCAACAGGAAGTGATGTCACTCCCTCA
>JAITDF010000098.1 GCA_031282705.1 Opitutaceae bacterium
GAAGACTTCCGCGTCCGGGCGCGCTGTTACTTGACAGGACCTCCGCGCGGTTAAAAGTGCAAAGCCCTCCGCCGTTCTGTTCTTCGCGCAACCTTCCTGTCCGCCGCAACCTTCCCGTCCGCCAGTCGTCTTACAACGCCCTCCTTTTCCCGCCTTCGCCGCCTTTTCCCGCCATGCCCTCCATCAAGCCCACTTGCCTCCGCGACCTGAAGTTTCGCGTGAACGTCGTGGATGTGGTCTCGCGTGTCGTGACGTTGCGCAAGGCCGGCGGGCGCTTCAAGGGGTTGTGCCCGTTCCACCAGGAAAAAACGCCCTCGTTCCACGTCGATCCCGACAAGGGCTTTTATAAATGCTTCGGCTGCGGCAAGGCGGGCGACATCATCACGTTCGTGCGCGAGACCGAGCAGCTCACGTTCACCGAGGCGGTCGAGGCGCTCGGCAAACGGTTCGCCGTGCCCATCGAATACGAGGAGGGCTCCGGCCCGTCGCGCGAGGAGCGCTCGCTGCGGCAGGAGTTGTTCGACCTGCACGACATGGCGGCGGAGCATTTCCACCAGCTTTTCAAGGCGCGCGACGCGACGGGGGATTTCATGCGCGGCTACTGGACGGACTCCCGGCGTTTCTCCGGGGAACTGGCCGAGGAGTTCAAGATCGGCGCGGTCGGGGCAGACGGCGGCGGGCTCGCGGGCGTGTTGCTGAAAAAAAAGTTCTCGGAGGAGGCGCTGCGCCGCTGCGGGCTGTTTTTCATCCACGACGACCAGATGCTCACGCTCGGCGCGCTGCGCCCGCGTTTTCGCGGACGGCTGATGATTCCCATCCGCGACCATCAGGGCCGGGTGCTCGCGTTCACCGCGCGCCAGACCGGATTGACGCCGTCCGACGATCCGGCGAGCGAGGCCAAATACGTCAACTCCCCCGAGACGCCCATCTTCACGAAGGGCAACATCCTCTTCAACCTCGACCACGCCCGCACCGCCGCCGGCGAAGGCCGCCCGTTCGTGCTCGTGGAGGGCCAGCTCGACGCGATGCGCTGCTGGAGCGTCGGCCTGAAAACCGCCGTCGCGCCCCAAGGCACCGCCATCACCGACAACCAGCTCGCGCTCCTGCGCCGCTACCACCCGCAAGTCGAATGCCTGTTCGACGGCGACAGCGCCGGGCAAAAAGCCGCCCTGCGCTTCCTGCCGCTCGCGCTCAAGGCCGGGCTGGAAGTGCGCTTCCTCGCCCTCGCCGGCGAGGCCAAGGTTGACCCCGACGACCTCTTTCGCGAACGCGGCATCGCCGCCTACGACGAACTCCGCCGGCACGCGCTCAGCGCGATGGCCTTCGCCTGCCACGGCATCCTGCCCGCCCCCGAGGAAGCCTCCGCCGGGCAAAAATCCCGCGCCTGCCAGACGCTCTTTGAAATCATCTCCGCCACCGGCTCGGAAGTCATGCGGGCGGAGTTTCTGGCCGAAATCGCCGCCCGCCTTCGCCTGCCGGTCGCGCCCGTGCAACGCGACTTCGACACCTTCCGCCGCCACGGCCTCGCCCGCGCGCAAAGCGTCGCCGCCGCCCAGGCCCGCGCCCGCGCCGCCGACGGGGAATCTGAATTCTATCCCGCGGAGCCGCGGCACGAAGAAGACCCCGAGCCCGGCGCCCTCCCCCCCGGCCCCGCCGCCAGACGCCCGGCAGACCTCGCCGACACACCCGAATACCACCTGCTCCTCCTCTGCCTGCACTTCGAGGAATTTGGCAAACCCATCGCGCACACGCTTCCCCACGAATGGATTGACACCACGCACATGGCCGGCTTGCTCCTCGACCGCATCCTGAACGAATTTGAGCACGACGCCTGGACCGGACGCGGGCACCTCGACACCCTCATCGGAAACGACCAGGAAAAACACCTCCTCGCCTCCCTCCTCTTCGACCGCCCGCCCGTCGAGGAACCCGCCCGCGTCATCAACCAGGCCCTCACCCAAATCCGCGCCCGCGTTCTGGAACCCGAACTTCGCCAAATAGAACTTGCTCTGGCCACCCACAATGCGGACAGTGGGGATGACGCACTCTCTCTCATAAGAAGACGCACTGAACTTCAAAGGCAACTGCGGACGCCATTCGGACTGCCCGCCGTCGCCTGATTTATTTTTTTCCGAAACCAACACCATGTCGCGCAAAGCCAAGCCCGCCAAAACCGCAGCACACTCCGACGCCGTCGAGGAAGCCATCGAGCAGGTCGAATCCGCCGCCGGCACCTCATCCGCCGACCTCGGCGCCACCGGCATCAACGAAAAAATCCGGCACCTCATCCGCCTCTCCAAGGAGCAGGGCTATCTCACCTTTGACGACATCAACGAGGCCCTCCCCGACTCCGTGGACAACCAGGAGGAAATCGACAACGTCCTCTCCATCCTCAACAACCTCGAAATCGAAATCCTCGAATCCGACCAGGTCGAAGACTACAAACAACGCATCGAGGAGGCCGAGGAGGAGGAATCGCGCTCCTCGCAGCACGACATCCTCGACGACCCCGTCCGCATGTATCTCAAGCAGATGGGCCAGGTCGCGCTCCTCACCCGCGAGCAGGAAGTCGAAATCTCCAAACGCATCGAAACCGCCGAATTGAAGGCGCAGGAAGTGCTTTTCGAGGCCGCCGTCATCGGACGCCACATCGCCGGCCTCGGCGCGAAACTCCTCACCCGCGAAGAACGCTTCGACCGCATCGTCATCGACAAAAAAATCGAAAGCCGCGACGCCTATTTCAAAAACCTGCCCAAACTCGTCGAGACCACGCAGAAAAACGAAGCCGCCGTCGCCGCCTCCTGGGTCGAACTGCACAAAACCAAGGACGAGGACGAAAAGAAAAGAATCGCCACCAAGCACAAAAAACGCGAAAACACGCTCCGCTCCAACTTCGGCAAATTCTTCTTCAAACTGAAAGTTTACGAGGAATACCTTGAGGCGAAAAAAGAGACGCTGGCCGAAATCGACAAACTCTTCGTCCAAATCGAGCGCGCCAAACACCCCAAGACCAAAAAGGACGCCGCCATCGACACCCGCGCCGTCAACCAGCGCCTCCGGCAGATCGAACAGGAATTCCGCGTCGCCCCCGCCACCCTGGCCGACATCGTCAAACGCACCAACATCCACATCCGCGAAGCCCACAGGGCCAAGACCGAGATGGTCGAGGCCAACCTCCGCCTCGTCATCTCCATCGCCAAAAAATACACCAACCGCGGCCTCTCCTTCCTCGACCTCATCCAGGAAGGCAACATGGGCCTCATGAAGGCGGTGGAAAAATTTGAATACCGTCGCGGCTACAAATTCTCCACCTACGCCACCTGGTGGATACGCCAGGCCATCACCCGCTCCATCGCCGACCAGGCCCGCACCATCCGCATCCCGGTGCACATGATCGAGACCCTCAACAAAGTCATGCAGGTGCAGAAACAGCTCCTCCAGGAATACGGCCACGAACCCACCCCCGAGGAAGTCGCCGACGAGATGGGCCTGCCCGTCGAGCGCGTGCAGCAGATCATGAAAATGGCCCAGCAACCCATCTCCCTGCAAAGCCCCGTCGGCGACGGCGACGACACCAGCTTCGGCGACTTCATCGAGGACAAGTCCGCGGAAAACCCCTACGACATGACCGCCTACTCCCTCCTCCGCGAAAAAATCATCGACGTGCTCGACTCGCTCACCGACCGCGAACGCCGCGTGCTCTCGCTGCGCTTCGGCCTCATCGACGGCTACAGCCGCACGCTGGAGGAAGTCGGCAAACAGTTCAAAGTCACCCGCGAGCGCATCCGCCAGATCGAAGCCAAGGCGCTCCGCAAGATGCGCCACCCCACCCGCATCCGCCAGCTCCACGGCTTCTTCGACGCGGAGCAGATCGACAACGCGCAAAACCTCCTCCAGCAGGTGGCCAGCGCGAAAAAAGCCGGCGAATCCATCGTCCCGGCCTACATGCACAACAAACAACCGTAGCCCTCCCGCACGCCTCCGCCCGTTCCTCCTGTTCGTTCTCTTTCCTCTTTCTCTTTATCTTTCATCTTTCTCGTTCTCGTTCTCTCTTTCGTTTTCGTCCCCATCCTCTCTTCCCCCTGCCCCGTTGCTTTTCGAGAACGAAAACGAAGAAAAACAGAAGAGAGAACGAGGAGCGAGAACGAGAACGAGGAAAGAAGGAAGAGGACGAACCGGAGGAACGGGTGGAAGGAGGAATCCGGGGACGGCCCATCAACATCAAATCACCAAAAGCGGCGGCATCCCCTGCATTGGCCCTTTACTCCCGCCCCGCAATCCGCTTAATCTCACTGCCATCATGAACAACATCCTCATGCCGCTTGCCTTTGGTCTGGGTTCCACCGAATTGATCGTCATCTTTTTGGTCATCCTCCTTCTCTTTGGCGGAGCCAAGCTCCCCAGCCTTGCCCGCGGCCTTGGCCAGTCCATCCGCGAATTCAAAAAAGCCTCCAATGAAGCCGGTCAGGACGAGGAGGCTGAAGCCAAGGGAAAGACCGGCGCCCCGAAAGAAACCCCCGTCGCGAAGTCCGACGAAAACAAAAACGCCTGACCG
>JAITDF010000110.1 GCA_031282705.1 Opitutaceae bacterium
TTCCACTCGCTGGAAGACCGCCTCGTCAAGCGCGCCTTCAACGAATTTTGCGGGCGCCCCGTTGACGAAAACGACAGCCGCACGCAAGACCAGCGCGAGCGCCGCGCCACCTTGCTGACACGCCGCCCCGTCACGCCCGGCGAAGCCGAGCGGAACGCCAACCCGCGCTCGCGCAGCGCAAAACTGCGCGCCCTGCTCAAACTGGGCGCCGGAGAGGCGCGTTCGTAACCGCGTCGCGCATTTATCTTTTTTTCCACCAAACACATTCACTTTCAACACACGTTTCCGATGATCGCTTTTTTTCAAAAACAACCTTTTCGCAAAGTACTCTTTCAGTCCTTCGTCTTTGTTTCCTTAGCGGGAATCCTCGCCCTCGTCTCGTCCGCCTTCGTCAAATACAAGCGCTGGCAACGGGACGAGTTGTTTTCCGGCATAAAAGAGCGGGAAAAAAACATAAAGTTGTTGGAATCGAGAGAAGTCGAACTCAATGCCGAAATAAACAGCCTCAATAGCAACAGCAACATAGTCCGGCTGGCGGTCGCGCTTTTGCCCCGCATTGAGCAGGATGCGATCGAGAAGGTTGCTTTAAACGGGGAATTTTTCACGGTCAGACCAAGGAGAGCGCGCCCCGAACAAATTTTTCCGGTATTCATGACCATTCCCCGTCCCGTGCAGCCTGTCTGGGGCGGCGCCGCCTCCGGCGCCAGCACCCTGCGGAGCGCCGGGACCGTTCTGGTTGAAGAGCCGGATGGGAGGAGGGCACCATGACGCGGTTGTTCCTCTCCGTTTCGCGCGTCCGCTTTTTTTTTCTGTTATTGTTGGTTCCGGCATTCGCGGCGGTCATCGGCGAGCTTTGCTGGCTGCAGCACAAAGCCGATTATTATCGGGAAAAAGCGCGGAAGGGGCGGCAGATCCACAAAGAAATAAAGGCCACGCGCGGCTCCATTGTGGATTTTCGCGGTGGAGATTTGGCACGAACGCGGGAAACGTGGGATGTTTTCGTTGACCCGTGGGAAATGGAGGAACACATGCTGCCCTTTGTCAAAAGCCGCTTGATGAAAGAGTTGAAAGCGAAAAAAACGATGAGGCAGGGCGAATTTAACGCTTTGGCGGCCAGAAGATTACCCGCCGTGCGCGAAGAAAACATCAAGGCCGTGGCAAAAATTTTGGGCATGGACGTCGCCGTGGTGCGAAGGGTTTTCCAGCCGACGATCCGCAAATTCCGCGCCCCCGCCGCGTCGGATTCCGCGCCAGCGGCGAAGACGGAAGCGGAAACGGAGGCGGAGCGCCTCGGCGATTCGCCGTTTTCCCTGCTTTCCCGCTCCATCAAATGGGCGTTCAGGCAGGTGGGGCGCGACTTGGTGACGGAGATAAAAAAAGAGAACGCGAGAAAAAAGGAGGAAAAAAAGGAGGAAAAAAAACGGAAGGCCATCGCGCGCTGGCGTGCCGAGCAAAAGCGGCTCGCCGCCGCCGCGGGCGTCCCCGACGAATCCGCGCAATGGAGGGAAGAGGAGCTTGTCCTCTCCCACAACGTGCCGCTCGCGAAAAACATTTCCCCGATGGCGAAAATGAAAATCGAGGAAATGAAAATCCCCGGTTTTCGTTTCGAGCAAAAGTTTGTCCGCGAGTATCCCGAAAAAAAACTCGCCGCCCACCTCGTCGGCTATGTGGACAAAAAGGGAAACGCCATTCAAGGACTCGAAAAAGAAATGGACTGGTGCCTCAAGGGCGAGGACGGCATCCTCATCTCGGAGGTTGACAGGCGGGGCGACGAAATCCGCGTGCAACGCATAAAGGAAGTGCTCCCGAACGACGGAAAAAAAGTGGAGCTTACCCTCGATGCCGAGGTGCAGCGCATTTGCGAGGAGGCGGCGGAGCGTGCCGCCCTGCAATACACGCCGGAGGCTGTCACCATCATCGTCAGCGAGCCAAAAACGGGAAGACTCCTCGCAATGGCAAACTGGCCGACCTTCGACCTGAGCGACTACGGGGCGGAAGACCCCGCGCTGACATCGGAGCAAAACAAGGCCAGACGGGAAAACAGGGCGCTGGGTGTCGGCGGCTTTTATGAACCCGGATCGGTGTTCAAAATCATCCCGATAGGCATGGCGCTGAACGAGCGGGCGCTGGCGCTTGACGACACTTTTGTGTGCGGCCTCCCGAAACAGCGCTACCGGGGGCGCAATCTGGACATGATGCGGGACGAGCATCCGGGCACATGGAATGTGCGCGACATCGTGCGCATGTCGTCCAACCACGGCGCCGTGCTGATAGCAATGCGCGTGACCGAGCCGGAGATGCCGGACGGCGAGATGAAGTTTTACAACTACATCCGCGCTTTCGGAATCGGGCGTCCGACGGGCATTTTCGAATATATCGGCAAACACGGCGCCGCGTGGATGAATCTGCAGTTCCCCGAAATTGACGGGGGAGAAGTCGTCGCCGGCCTGCTCAAACCCGGCACGCGAAGCTGGAAAAAAGACCCGGCGATAATGACTCGCCTGCCCGCGGGCTATTCCGTGGAAGTCACCCCGACCCAAATGCACTATGCCATGTGCGTCGTCGCCAACGACGGAAAACTCATGACGCCGCTGATTGTGAACCGCCTCCTCAATGCCGACGGTAGCGTGTTCCGCGAATGCCGCCCGCGGGTGCGCTCGGAACCGCTCCACCCGGCTGCGGCGCGCACGCTGGCGGGAATGTTGCGCGACGTGTGCGGCGTCCCCGGCGGCACCGCCTACCGCGAAGCCAACATCCCGGGCTACGAGGTGGCCGGAAAAACGGGCACCGCCCAAAAACGCGTTTCCCGTCCCGACGGAAGGAAAGAGTATTCCAGAACAAACCATGTCGCCTCCTTCTCTGGCTTTTTCCCAGCGAGCGATCCCCGCCTCGCGGTGACGGTCGTCATTGATGACCCGAAACTGCGCGGTGTCGGCTATGGCGGAAAAGTGGCCGCCCCCGTTTTCCGCGAAGTCGCGGTGAAAATCATAGACAAATTGAACATCCCCAAACCCTCTCCTCCTCCTCCCGCCGCCATCGGGGAAACACCCGTCCCATGAACGCCGCCGCCGCCGTCACCCTGCGGGATGTGTTTCACAATCTCGAAGTGCTGGAGTTTTCCGGTGAATGGAAGACCCCCGTGTCCGGCCTCGTGCTCGACAGCCGCCGCGTGATACCCGGCAGCGTGTTTTTTGCCACGCTGGGGTTGAGGACGAACGGCGAGTTCTTCATCGAAGAGGCCGTGGCGCGCGGCGCCGCCGCCATTGTCTCTTCCTCGAAACCCTCTTCCCCGCACCCCCAGCTCGCGTGGGTGCGTGTGGGTGACCCCCGCAAAACACTCGCCGGCGCCTCCCGCAATTTTTTCCGTAACCCGGGCGCAAAGCTGTGTCTCGCGGGCGTCACAGGCACCAACGGAAAGACGACCGTCACCACCCTCCTGCACTATTTGCTGGGCGCGGGCGGCGGCGCGCCCTGGGGTCTTATCGGCACCGTGCGCTACGAGCTGGGCGGGCGCGGCCTGCCCTCGCACCGCACCACGCCCGAGTCGCCCGAAATCCACGGCATGATGGCGCGCATGGTCGAGGCGGGGTGCGCCGGCCTCGTCATGGAAGTCAGCTCCCA
>JAITDF010000740.1 GCA_031282705.1 Opitutaceae bacterium
ATCATGATCCGCCGCTCCCCCGCCGCAAACGACGCCACCGGCGCCGCCGCCCTCTGGAACCTCCCCGGCCTGGCCGACCTCGACGTGCACGACACCGCCACCGCCGCCACCGCCATCCACACCATCATGCAAAACGCCGCTTTACCCTTGCGAAACCCCCGCGCCCCCCTGTAATTTCCCGCCATTCCCTTAAGTTCGCCAACCCGCAACCACCCAAAAAACACGACTCCACCCATGAAAAAAAACCTGCATTCCAACCTGCATTCCGACCCGCGCCCAACCCGCACAACCCGCCCGCTCGCGCTCCTCTGCGCGCTCGCCGCCCTCGCCACCGCCGCCACCGCGCCCGCCGCGGTCAAAACCCCCGCCCTCTTCGGCGACAACATGGTGCTCCAACGCGACCGCCCCGTGCCCGTCTGGGGCACCGCGCGCCCCGGCGAAAACATCACCGTCACCTTCGCCGGCCAGACCGCCGCCGCCACCGCCGGCCCCGACGGCAAATGGCGCGCCGACCTCGCCCCCCTCGCCGCCAGCAAAACCCCCCGCGAACTCACCATCTCCGGCGACAACACCCTCCGCTTCGCCAACATCCTCGTCGGCGAAGTCTGGCTCTGCTCCGGCCAGTCCAACATGGAATGGACGCTCAAAAGAGCGGACAACGGCGCCGCCGCCATCGCCGCCTCCGACCACCCCCTGCTCCGCCTCTTCCACGTCAAAAAAACCTGGAGCGACACCCCCCTCGCCGAAGTCCCCCTCGCCGCCGCCTGGGCCGCAAGCTCCCCCGAAACCACCCCCGAATTTTCCGCCGTCGGCTACTTCTTCGGCCTCGAACTCCTCAAAGCCTTCAACCACGACATCCCCATCGGCCTGATCGACTCCAGCTGGGGCGGCACCCGCATCGAACCCTGGACCGCCCCCTCCGGCTTCGCCGCCATCCCCGCGCTCGCCACCCTCAACACCCGCGTCCAATCCGCCATCCCCGGCACCCCCGAAAACCGCGACCTCGCCCTGCAAACCATCGCCGACCACGAAAACTGGCTCGCCAAAGCCCGCGCCGCCGCCACCGCCCTCACCCCCATCCCCCCCGCCCCCGAATTCCCCAAAAACCTCCGCCCCCTCAGCGCCGACAACCCCGGACGCCCCCAGCAAAGCCCCACCGTCCTCTACAACGCCATGATCGCCCCCCTCGTCCCCTGCGCCCTCCGCGGCGCCATCTGGTATCAAGGCGAAGCCAACATCACCGAAGGCATGACCTACTACGAAAAACTCAAAGCCCTCGCCGCCTCCTGGCGCACCGCCTTTGAAAACCCCGAAATGCCCCTCCACATCGTCCAGATCGCCCCCCTCGACCGCACCAACGGCTACACCGAAAGCCTCCCCGAATTCTGGCGCGCCCAGGAACGCTTCGCACGGGAAGACAAACGCTCCGGCATGGCCGTCATCAACGACATCGGCAACCTCAAGGACATCCACCCCACCAACAAACAAACCGTCGGCAAACGCCTCTCCCTCCTCGCCCTCAACAAAACCTACGGCCGCTCCGACGTGGCCTGCGACTCGCCCGCCATGCGCGAAGTCCGCTTCGTCACCGGCAAAACCCCCGGCGCCGCCGTCCTCTTCGACAACGCCAAAACCCTCTCCACCCGCGACGGCCAGCCCCCCGACTGGTTCGAAATCGCCGGCCCCGACGGCTCCTTCCGCAAAGCCAAAACCGCCATCGTCCCCGGCAAACCCATCGTCATGGTCTCCGCCGACGGCGTGAGCGACCCCCGCGTCGTCCGCTTCGCCTGGTCCGGCATCGCCGAACCCAACCTCCGCAACGAAGCCGGCCTCCAAGCCACCGCCTTCACCTTCGGCGAACTCCCCCCGCCCCCCGAACTCGACACCATCGGCCCCGACGCCGCCGGCTACCAGCTCGTTTACGCCCTCGACCCCCTCGCCACCACCGGCCACGAAGTCTCCTACCAAATCAACCACGCCAAACAATTCGCCGGCAAAAAAATCAAACGCATCGCCTACCTCCTCCGCACCACCGCCGCCACCGGCGCCACCGCCTACGCCTTCGCCGCCATGGACGCCTTCACCGACGACGTGAAAAAAATCGGCGTCCCCACCAAAAACTCCGGCGCCCGCTTCCAGCAAAACGTCGCCAACCTCGTCGTCAAATCCAACGCCCCCGGCGTGAAAAACGGCGCCTTCAAGCAAGGCAACATCGAATTCTGGGACTGCAACTACGCCCAGCAAAACGCCGCCCGCGTCCCCGGCGCCAGCGACGCCACCTTCGACTTTGGCGACAGCATGAGCACCGGCGCCTCCCCCGGCTACGGCTCCATGCAAATCCACAACACCGCCGAAAAGCAGACCATCATCGCCTACAACCACTGGAGCTTCGGCAAAACCTGCGACCTCGGCATCGGCGACCAGCCCAAAGGCGCCCCCAAATGGAACCCCGACTGGACCTTCTCCTCCTCCGGCAAAACCCTCACCGCCGCCCGCCTCCTCGTCCTCGTGCAAGTCGAGGAATGACGAACCGCCCCGCCGCGGCTCGCGGCTTTGGTAGGGCGGTCTCGCCGGGACCGCCGTCGTTTGCCTCGTGGTGCTCGCGGCGGTCTCGGCGAGACCGCCCCGCCAAAACTGGCCGCCGCGTCCCATCAGTTATGAACTGCTGTCACGCGGAAGCCCCCCCCTGTTTTCGTCCATCGTCCATCGTTCTTCCTTCCTCTTTCTCTTTCTCTTTCCTCTTCCCTCCTTCCCCCAGCCCACACCCGAAGAATCGTGCCACCCATCCTCGAACTCCGCGACATCCGCACCCATTTCCCCGTCCGCGGCGGCCTCTTTCGCCGCCGCGCCGCCGGCGTGGTGAAAGCAGTGGACGGCGTCACCCTCACCCTCGCGCGCGGCGAAGTGCTCGGACTCGTCGGCGAGTCCGGCTGCGGCAAATCCACGCTCGCCCGCACCATCATGCAGCTCGTCCCCGCCACCGGCGGCGGCGTCATCCTCGAAGGCCGGAACCTCGCCCGCTCCACCGCCGCCGAAACCGCCGCCGCCCGCCGCGACCTCCAGATGGTTTTCCAGGACCCCTACGCCTCGCTCAACCCCCGCAAAACCGTCTTCGCCACCCTCGCCGAACCCCTCGCCGTGCACCGCCTCTGCCCGCCCGCCGGCATCCCCGCGCGCGTCGCCGGACTCATGACCCTCGTCGGCCTCGCGCCCCGCTTCATGCAAAAATACCCCCACGAATTTTCCGGCGGCCAGCGCCAGCGCATCGCCATCGCCCGCGCCCTCGCCCTCAACCCCAAAATCATCATCGCCGACGAACCCGTCTCCGCGCTCGACGTCTCCATCCAGGCCCAGATTCTGAACCTCCTCGCCGGCCTCGTGCGCCGCATGTCGCTCAGCCTCCTGTTCATCGCGCACGACCTCTCCGTGGTGAAACACATCTCCGACCGCGTCGCCGTCATGTATCTCGGCAAAATCGTCGAACTCGGCCCCGCCGCCGCCGTGATCGAACGCCCCGCGCACCCCTACACCCGCGCCCTCGTCAGCGCCATCCCCGTCCCCGACCCCGTCGCCGAGCGCGCCCGCCGCCGCATCGTCCTCCCCGGCGACCCGCCCTCCCCGGTCAATCCCCCGCCCGGCTGCGCCTTCCACCCCCGCTGCCCGCACGCGGACGCCCGCTGCCGCGCCGCCCCCCCCCGTCTCCAGCCCGCCTCCCCCGGCCGCGAAGCCGCCTGCATCCGCCTCGGCGAAATATGATACAAA
>JAITDF010000257.1 GCA_031282705.1 Opitutaceae bacterium
ACGATAAGGGGAAACCGTCCCCGCCTCCGCTCAGAACAGCGTCAGCGCGCGCGCGCTTTCGATCACGACCCATGCGCCGCCCGCGCTTGATGCCGCGATTAACAGGCCCTTGAAAAAACGGCGGCGGCGCAGGCGCGCGTCGTAGTGGCCGGTGTTGCGCGCGCCCAGGCCGCTCGCCGCGGAAATGAAACTCACGAAACCCGAGTTGCGGACGGTCGTGGTGCGAATCCGGCTGTTATCCACCCGGCCCATGCGGATGGGCGGACGGCGGAACAGATTTCTCAGGATACGCAAAAACATTTCGAAAGGTTAGTCCAACTAACGGCAATTTCGGTTCGATTTTTCAATATAAAACCTCCACGCTTTCACTCTTTTCTCTCTCCGCGCGCATCCGCCGCCGTTTCTTTGTCTCCGCGTCATGCATCAATTTCTCCCATGCCGGCCAGTCTTTGCACCACCCGTCCGTTGACCTCGCCGCCATCGTCCGGCTCCACGGCGCGCCCGCCTGTGTTCGCGGCGCGGGCGCCCTGGCGGATGACCGCGACCACCGCTTCGCGCGCGGCCCCGCCGGGCCCGATGCGCAAATCCGTCCGCCGCCGACGCCGTCGCCGATTGGCCACCCGGGGTTGCGCGGAAGACCGGCCCGGACGCGGACAGGGCCATCCTTCGGGCCGGATTTTAACCTTAATTTTCCAATAAAAGAACTGCTAATGGCCGTGGACAAATGCAAATAAAACAGATGCCAAAAATCCCGTTCCCCATATCATCCACCCGCCGGGTGAAGCCTTTTCCGAACCGGAGACGCTTCATTTCATGCCGGGCCTCCCGCTCCGCCCCGAACATCTGTGTTTGCCTGCGTTCATCCGTGTTCATCCACGTTTAAATTGACCGCGGTTTTCAGGTTCAGCCTCCGTCTCCGTATTTGTCCGGGTCCATCCGCGCTTCAACATCATCAATCAAATGCAGAAAACCACCACGCACAGCATTCGCAAACTCAAGGGCCGGCAGCCCATCGTCGTCGTCACGGCGTATGACGCGCCCACGGCGCGCCACGCCGACGAGGCGGGCGTCGATGTCATCCTCGTGGGCGATTCCCTGGGCAACGTCGTGCTCGGCCACGAGCACAGCGTCCCGGTCACGCTCGACGACATCTGCCACCACACCGCGGCCGTCGTGCGCGCGCGCCCCGCAGCCCTCGTCGCCGCCGACCTGCCCTTTGCCGAGGCGCATTACTCCTTCGACCGCGTGCTGGCCTCCTGCCAGCGCATTCTCCAGCAGGCCGGGGCCGGGGCCGTGAAAATCGAGGGCGGCGCGGAAATCGCGCCCGTGATCGCGCGCCTCACCGCCGCCGGCGTCCCCGTCTGGGGCCACATCGGTTTGCAGCCGCAGCAGGTCCTCGCGCTTGGCCGTTACAAAAAATTCGGCGGCGACGACGGCGGGCGCGACGCGCTCCTGGCCGACGCGCGCGCGCTCGAACAGGCGGGCGTGTTCGCCCTGCTCATCGAGCACACCGACTCCGAATGCGCGCGCGCCATCACCGCGGCAGCGGGCGTGCCGACCATCGGCATCGGCGCGGGGCCGCATTGCGACGGGCAGGTGCTCGTCGCGCATGATCTTCTCGGGCTCACCCCGCCCGGGCGCCTGCCCGGCTTTGCCCGGCAATTTGCCAGCGCGGGCGCGGAATACCGGAAAGGGTTCGCCGCCTTTGCCGAGGCCGTGCGCGCGAAAAAATTTCCCTTGTGAACATGAAATACCTCCCCCCGTTTTTTTCGATCGACGAGCTTGTCGGGCTCGTCGTCCCCCAATGCGAGGAACTCGCCAGGTGCGCCGCCGACCAAGGGCTGGCGTTGACGCCGGAGCTCCTGCGGCTCGCCGTGCGCGTCGGGGTGATGGAGCCGGAGAAAATCCGGCTGCTCATCGTCCCCCGCGTCCCGATGCCCCGCAGCCCGGAGATCCGCTCCGTCTTCACGGCCGCGGGCCTGTCGCTCGAGCACCTCGGCAGCATAACGCAGCACCACGCCATCATCATGCGCGAGGGCCAGCACCGGCGCTCCGAGATCTGGTGCCACGAGCTCCGCCACGTGGCGCACCACGAATGCTTCGGCGGGACGCGCGGGTTCATGACCGTGTATGTCCAGGAACTCATCCATTTCGGCTATGGCCTGGGCCCGCTGGAAATCGACGCCAAGCACGCCGAGCTGCTGGCCTGAACCCCGCCCCGTCCGTCCGCCCTGCCCATTCCCGCCGCCTTGCCCATTCCCGCCTTCAACGTCCTCGGGGTCGCCGTCCACGCGATGAACCTTCCGGTCGCAACCGCCGCCATCATGGACGCGGTGAAGGCGCGGCGCAAAGGCTTTGTCTGCCTCGCCGCCGTGCACGGCATCTGCGAGGCGCAGCGCGACCCGGCACTCAAGCGCATCTACAACCGCGCCCTGCTCACCGCCACCGACGGCATGCCGCTGGCCTGGCTCGCGAAGTGGCGCGTGGGCGGCGGCGGCATCGGCCGCGTTTACGGCCCGGACCTGATGCTGGAGGTCTTTCGCGCCACGCAAAACGGCGAGGCCGCGCATTTCCTCTGCGGCGGCGCGGAAGGCGTGGCGGAGTTGCTGAGGCGGAAGCTGCTCGCTCGGTTTCCGCGCGCGCGCATCACCGGCACGTGGTGCCCGCCGTTCCGCGAGCCGACGGATGACGACGAAAAGCGGCTCGCCGAGGCCGTGCGCGCGGCCCGGCCGGACATCATGTGGGTCGGGCTCGGCGCGCCGAAGCAGGAGCGCTTCATGGCGCGCCATCTGGAAACGCTCGACGCCACGCTGATGATCGGCGTGGGCGCGGCGTTTGATTTTCATGCCGGGACGCTCCGGCAGGCCCCGCGCTGGATGCGGCGCTGCGGCCTGGAGTGGTTTTTCCGCCTCTGCGTCGAGCCGCGCCGCCTCTGGCGCCGTTATCTGGTCTGCAATCCGCTCTTCGTGCTCAGGACCGCCGGCCAGCTTCTCGGGCTGAAGAAGTATCCGATTCTGTGATACCGGCGCCCCCTGCGCCTCCTTTTTTTTCGCCGGCCATGCCGCGCCGGCTGCCAGTCGTAGCGCAGACCTCCAAGTCTGCTTCAACGCTCACGATTGCTTGCGGGCTTGTTTTCGGGTCCGGCTTTTCACGGGCCGCCGGCCCGGAAGCAGGTTTGGTTCCGAGCGAAGCGAGAAGCTTGACAACCTGCGGTACGTCACGCTTCTGCGCCGTCAACCAGTCGTAACGCCTGCCGACGTAACGCAGACTTCCAAGTCTGCTTCTTCCGCGTAACATCAGGAGGAAAGAAGAAAGAGAAAGACTCCGGCGGTGACAGCACTTCCTGTCGCCCCCCCGCGCGTGCGCGCCCCGGCAAAATTTTCACTGGCAAAACCGCCCGCGCCGTTCACTTTGGCAGCCCTAACATGTCCACGACCCGACTCCATTCCCACGCCCCCGAGAAATTTCCTCGTTTCGACGATGAGGACGATGACGAGGAGCTTGAAGACGAGCAGCCGCACAAAACCGCCACCCCGGTCACGGTGCAGATCCAGAAAAAATTCCTCCGGCAACGCAGGATTTTTCTCTGGGGCGAAGTGACCGACGCCTCGGCCAAGGACATCACGGAAAAACTCCTTTACCTCGAAGCCACCGCCCCGGGCAGGGAAATCACCTTCTGCATCAATTCCCCCGGCGGATCCGTCACCGCCGGCCTCGCCATCTACGACACGATGAAGCTCATCAGCTCGCCCATCACCGTCGTGGTCACGGGCATGGCCGCCTCGATGGGCTCCATTCTCCTCTGCGGCGCGCCCAAGGGCCGGCGCCTCCTCTATCCGCACGCCCGCGTGCTCATCCACCAGCCGCTCATTTCCGGGCGCTTCATCGGCCCCGCGACCGACATCAACATCCAGGCGCAGGAAATGGAAAAAGTGCGCGCCGAGCTGAACAAAATCCTCGCCGACTCCTCCGGCCAGCCGCTCGAACGCATCAACAAGGACACCGACCGCGACTTCTACCTCAACGCCGAGGAAGCCATCGCCTACGGCCTGGCCGACAAAATCGTCGAGAAAATCTGAATCCTCCCTCCCCTTTCCCCTCCCCCTCGGATGCGCGGTGGCCAGCCCGCATGTTTCACACCAAAAAACGGGAGTGGCCAAAAAGGCGGCGGAGCCGGCCTCATTCGTAGCGCAGGGCGACGACGGGGTCGAGTTTGCTGGCCGACCAGGCCGGGGCGAAGCCGCTGACCACCCCGGCGGCGATGGAGACGGCGAGGCCGGCGGCGAGCAGCCCGAACGAAAACACCGGCGGAAACGCCGGCACGAGCAGCGCGGCGCCGAGCGCGCACACCCAGGCAATCAACACCCCGGCGAGGCCGCCCGCCAGGCTGATGCCCGCCGCCTCGATCAAAAACTGGAGCAGGATGGTGCGGCGGCGCGCGCCGAGCGCCTTGCGCGTGCCGATCTCCCGGGTGCGCTCCTTCACGCTCACGTAGGTGATGTTCATGATGCCGATGGCGCCGACAAAGAGCGCCAGGCCGGTGATGGCGAGGCCGGCGAGCGCGACGCCGCGTTTGATGGGGTCGAGTTGCTCGCGGATGACTTTTTGTTCGTTGATTTCAAAGTCGTCGCGTTTTTCGAGCGGGAGCCGGCGGAGGCGGCGCATGAGGCCGCGCAGTTCCTCGCGCGCCTCGTCCATGCGCGCGCCGTCCGCCTGCACGCGGAGCTGCACGTTGTTGCCGACCCAGAAATTGCGGCGGAAGGCGTTGAGCGGCATGATGACCATCGAGTCCCAGCTGAAGAGGCCCAGGAAGCTGCCCTGGCGCGCGGTGACGCCGATGACGGTGTAGCGTTGCGTGCGGATGCGCACGGTGCGGCCGACGGGGGAGGCGTCGGGAAAGAGGGCGTCGGCGACGTCGAAGCCGATGACGATGACGTTGCGGCCGCCGCGCGCCTCGACTTCGTTGAAGAAGCGGCCCGCCGCCATGTCGGCGCGCGAGATGCGGGCCAGGCCGGGCGTGGTGCCGAGGGTGTGGATGTTGTCCAGGCGGAGTTCGCCGCGGATGACGGCGGCGGAGGCGGTGGCGGCGGGCACGGCGAGGCGGAGGGGGCCTTCGGGGTGGGCGGCGATCCAGTCGTTGATTTGCCGGGCGTGGTCGGTTTTGAGGCGGGGGCGGTTGCGGTAGGTCCACCAGTCATCGACTTCGCGCCAGGGCCATTTGGTGACGTAGAGCACGTCGTCGCCGAAGCCGGCGAGGCTGCGGTCCACGCCGGCGTCGATGCCGAGGATGGCGGTGCCCATGAGCGTGACGGAGACGATGCCGATGACCACGCCGAGCGCGGTGAGGGCCGATCGGGTCTTGTTCGCGCGGATCTGCGCGAGCGCGATGCGGAGGGCTTCGGTGAGTTCGTAGAGGAGGATGCGCACGGCTGGATCGATTTTCGATTTTCGAAAGACGAAAGACGGGAATCGAGCATGGAAAATCCCTCATCAGGCATCCGCCTCGATCAGGCCGTCGCGGAGGCGCACGATGCGGCGGGCGTGGCGGGCGATGTCCTCCTCGTGCGTGACGACGATGAGGGTGTGGCCCTGCCCGTAGAGCTCCTCGAAGAGCGCCATGATTTCCTCGCCGGTGCGGGTGTCGAGGTTGCCCGTGGGTTCGTCGGCGAGGATGATCGAGGGGCGGTTCACCAGAGCGCGGGCGATGGCCACGCGCTGGCGCTGGCCGCCGGAGAGTTCGTTGGGGCGGTGCGCCATGCGGTCGGCGAGGCCCACGTGCCCGAGCGCGGCGCGGGCGCGTTCGAGGCGCGCGGGGCGCGGCACGCCGGCGTAGATGAGCGGGAGCTCGACGTTGTGCAGCGCGGTGGAGCGCGGGAGGAGGTTGAAGGTCTGGAAGACGAAGCCGATCTCCTGGTTGCGGATGGCGGCGAGCTCGTCGTCGTCCATGCCGGCGACGTTTTTCCCGGTGAATTCGTAGAGGCCGGCGGTGGGGGTGTCGAGGCAGCCGAGCATGTTCATGAGCGTGGATTTGCCGCTGCCGGAGGGGCCCATGATGGCGAGGTATTCGTTGCGGTGGATTTTGAGCGAGACGCCGCGCAGGGCGTGGATCGTCTCGGCGCCCATGCGGTAGAGCTTGGTGACGCCTTCGATTTCGATGACGGGCGCGCCGGGCGGGCGGAGCAGCCGCGGGCTGCCGGCGGAAGCGGGCGGGGAGGACGTGGAAAAAGGCATGGGAGGTTGGCTGGCGCGGTGCGGCCCGGCGGGCGGAGAGAGAGAACGGAAGAGCGAACGAGAACGGGAACGGGCAGGGAACGAGAGAGAACGAGAACGGGTAAGAGAACGAGAACGATTTTCGGGGGCGGCGCGGTTGTTGCCAAGCCCGCGGGGAGGGGCCAGGATGGCGCGATGCTGACCAAGGCCGAAATCAACCGCCTGCGTTCGTTGCGCGAAAAGAAGTGCCGCGAGGCGCAGGGCGTCTTCGTGGTGGAGGGGGCGAAGGTGACGGGCGAATTGCTCGCGGAGGGGTTTCCCTTGCTTGAGATTTTCGCGACCGGCGCATGGGAGGGGCGCGCCGCCGCCGCGCGGGCCGGGGTGCCGGTGCGCGCGGTCACGCCGGGGGAGATGGCGCGCATCAGCCACTTCCCCGCGCCGCCGCCGGTGCTCGCGCTCGGGCGCATCGGGCGGGCCGCGCCGGCGCCGGGCGAACTGGCGCGCGGGTTCACGCTCGCGCTCGACGGCGTGCAGGACGCGGGAAACGTCGGCACGCTGCTGCGCGTGGCGGACTGGTTCGCGTTTGACCGGGTGCTCTGCTCGCCGGAATGCGCGGACGTGTTTTCCCAAAAAGTCATCAACGCCAGCATGGGCTCGTTCAGCCGGGTGCGCGTCATCACGGCGGAGCTGGCCGGGGCGCTGGCGGAGGCGGCGGGCGCGGGCGTGCCGGTGCTCGGCTGCGATCTGGAGGGCGTGAGCGTGCATGCGCTCGCCCCGCTGGCGGCGGCGGTCGTGGTGATCGGCGGCGAAGGCCGGGGGCTCTCGCCCGCGGTCGGCGCGCGGGTGACGCAACGGGTGACGATCCCGCGCCACGGGCGGGCCGAATCGCTCAACGCCGGCGTGGCGGCGGCCATCGTGTGCGACAACCTCCGGCGGGCGGGACTCGCCGGGCGGGGCGAAGCGCGCGGGGGCTCGCCGCGCCCGCAAATCCCATGTCCCCTTGGGTAAATCCCAAATCACAAATCCCAAATCCCAAAAAAATTTCAAAGGCTGAAAAAATTCCAAATTTCAAAAATTCCCCCGTCGCCGCCGCGCCGCCGTGCTACCGCGCCGCCGCCGCCACCGCGCCCCACCGCCACCGCCCTGCTATCGCCGCGCCCGCCGCCGCCGCGCGCTGCCCCGCCGCCATCCCGCCTCGCGCCGCCGCCGCCGCGCCGCCATCCCGCCGCACGGCGCGCCACCGCCCCGTGCCGCCGCGCTACCGCCGCCGCGTCACCCCTTTTGAAATTTGGGATTTCCCCACGGGGACATGGGATTTGCGGGCGCGGCGAGCCGCGACGATTTTGCGCAATATTTTTGCGTCTTGCTTTTTGCGGAGTATTCCGTTCTGTGTCCTGCGTCCGCTTCCACTTAACTCTCACCCAACCATAATATGAAAAAATACATCGTCGAATTCATCGGCACCTTCTTCCTGGTGTTCACCGTCGGCATGGTCGTCAACCAAGGCCCGGTCCTTGGCGCGCTGGCCATCGGTTCCGCGCTCATGGTCATGGTTTACGCCGGCGGTCATATTTCCGGCGGCCATTTCAACCCGGCGGTCACGCTGGGCGTGTGGTTGCGCGGCAAGTGCGACACGAAGGACGTGGCGCCCTACTGGATCGCGCAGGCGGCGGCGGCGCTGGTCGCGGCGCTGGTGGTCGCGATTGTCGTGAAAGGCCAGGGCGGTTTGTTCAACCTGGGCGGCGCGGCGAAGCACGAGGCGCTGCCGTCGATCATCGTGGAGTTTCTCGCCACCTTCGCGCTGGTGTGGGTGGTGCTGAACACCGCCACGGCCAAGGGCACGGCGGGCAATTCCAACTACGGCCTGGCGATCGGGTTCACGGTGTTTTTCTGCGCGGTGGCCGTGGGCGGCATCTCCGGCGGCGCGTTCAACCCGGCGGTCGGCCTCGGCGTGCTGGCGATGGGCAAGGAGGGCATCGCGCAATTCCTCATCTATCTCGTCTCCGACCTGGCCGGCGGCGCCGTCGCGGCGCTCGCGTTCAAGGCCGCGAATGGCGCGGAGTAGCAAACGGCCGCCGCGGTGGCCGGCGTCCGCCGCGTTTGTTTTGTTCCACGACAAAAGCCGCCCTTCCCGGGCGGCTTTTTTGCGGCCATGCGCCCGGCGCCGCCACGCGCGTATGCGCCCGTCCGCCACGCGCCCGGCGGCCGCCGCGTCTCCCGGTGCGCCGAAAGTGATGCCGGCGCGCCCGCGGCGATGTTTCGCGAGGAATTGGCTGGCGGGCATGGCCGCGGCAAGTAAACAAGTCGGGGATGGACTTTTCCCTTCAGCCACAGGCCGCGGTTTGTTTTGTCACGCAGCAGCCGTTTGAGGACGGGCTGCGCGTGGTGAGCTATCTGGTGCGGATGCCGGGGGCGGGCGGGATCGCGCGGCGCGATCTGCTGGAGCGCGAGCAGGCGAACTACCAGCCGGAGGGGCCGGTCCTCTGCCGCTGGGTGCGCGCCTACAAAAAACGCGCGCCCAATGAGAACCCGGAGCGCGAGTTGAAGCTCACGGCGGAGTCGCTGTTCCTCACCCTGGCCGACCCCGCGACGGAGCGCACGGAGGACACGGCGCGGCTGCTGCAATTCCTCGCGCTCATGCTGGAGCGCAAGCGGGTGCTGCGCCCGAAGGGGCGCACGGCGGACGGCGCGAACCAGCTTTTCGAGCACGCGAAGTCGAAGGAGCTTTACGAGGTGCCGGCCGGCGAGTTGACGCCGGAGTTTTTCGCCGGCGTGCAGGAGCAGCTCGGCGTGCTGGTCGGCGGGAAATGAGGCCGCCGCGCGCCCGTCCGCGGGAAACCGCCGGCGCGCCTCACAGCAGCCAGCGCTGGTTCCAGTATTTCATGCGCCACGCGCCGTCCTCGAAAACCAGTTTTGAAAAGCAGGCGTTGCCGAATGGAATCGCGGAAACAAGCTGCGGCGGGAAATTGAAGCACGCGTGCAAAAAACAACGCGTCGCCAGGCCGTGGCCGAGCAGCAGAAACACGCCGCGCCGGTGCCGCAGCAGGATGCGCCCGCACACAAACGCCATCATGCGCGCGCCGGCCTCCCGGAACGACTCGCCGCCCTCCGGCTTGTGGTCGAGTTGCGCGGCGCAAATGTCCGCCACCGTCTCGCGCGTGTAAACGTCGGCGACCCGCAGCCCGGCCCACGCGCCCTGTTCGCGCTCCTCGATTTGCCCGCTGAAAACCACCGGCGCGTCGCGCAGCGCGGGGGCGCGGGCGAGCGCGTTTTCCAGCGTCTGCCGCGCGCGGACGGCGGCGGAGCAAAAAATCCCGTCGAAACGGATTTTCGCCCGCGCCAGCTCCTCGCCGGCCGCCCATGCCTGCCCGACCCCCAGCCTCGTCAGCGGCACCGCCGAGGCGCGCCCTCCGATCTTCCGGTCCTTTTCGGGGACGGCATTGTTTTCGGACTCCGCGTGCCGCATCAAATACAGTTCAATCATGACGCCCCGCTTTCACACCGGCGGCATCGCCGCGTCAAGCCGCGTCGCCGCGCCCGCCGTTTTTTTTCACCGCGCGAAGAACGGGTTGTTCTTTTTCTCCTGCGCGACGGTCGTGACCGGGCCGTGGCCGCAGGCGAGGACCGTGTTGTTCGGAAGCGAAAGGATTTTTTTGAAATTGTTGTCCAATGCCGCCGCATAGTCGTCCCGGCTGCCGCCCATCGAGCACGAGAAAAGCGAGTCCCCCACGATCGCGAGCGGATGCGACAGGCCGGCGACGCAATAAGTCGTGCCGCCGGGCGAATGGCCCCACGTGAGGAGCGTCCTGATGGTGAGCGCGCCGAGATGGAAACGCGTGTTTTCGCCAAACGTGCGCGCGCCGGGAAACCCGGACGGCTCGCGCCCGGACGCCCACACGCCGGCCCCGGTCTCGCCGGCGAGGCGCGGCAGGCCGGCGGTGTGGTCCCCGTGCGTGTGGGTGAGAAAGATGTGGTGCAGCGCGAGGCGCTCCGCGCGGAGAAATTCCAGCATCCCGCCGCAATCCGCGCCGGTGTCGAACGCGGCGGCGTGGCGCGAGCGCGCGTCCCACACGAGGTAGCTGTTCACCGTCATGTCCCCGCAGGCGGTGTTGAACGCGGCGAAACCGGTCGGGAAAACGGGTTGCGCGGGATACCAGGTTTTTTTCGCGAGCCGGACGAGCGCATCGGGGTGAAGCCCGAGGTGGCGGGCGACGCGGCGGGCGACGGCTTCGTTGAACGCGCCCGATTTCAGCGCGGCAAGTGCCTCCGCCGGAACCCCGGCGCGTCGCGCCAGCTCCCCGTCGGAGATGCCGAGGCCGCGCTGGGCCTTGTTGACGACATCGTCGTAATTGTCTTCGAGCGGGATGCGTGCCATGCGGATAAACAGGGGGCCGAACAGGGGCCAAGGTTAAAAGCAGGAATCGGAAACAGGCGACTCCAAAAAATGGTTCGTTGTCTATGCATAAGCGGGGAACCTTTTTTCGTCTTTCGTCAGGTGCGGGCCCGGAGTTCCGGGCGAAGCGGGAGGATTCGAGAGAGAATGAGAGAACGAGAACGAGTAACTGATGTTACGCAGTCGGCGGATTTTGGTAGGGCGGTCTCGCCGAGACCGCCGTCGTTTGCCTCGTGGTGTTCGC
>JAITDF010000373.1 GCA_031282705.1 Opitutaceae bacterium
AAGGAGCCGGGCGCGATTGGCCGGCTGCCCGTGTTCTGGCCCGATGCCGGCGCCGTCCGCGACGACCTGCTTGATTACGCTTTTGAAATCGAGCACTGGGATGCGCAACTCGCCCGCACGCGGGACCCCCGGCTCGAAGGTCGCGGTGCCGAATTTGACGCATTCCCCTACGCCAGTCGCGCGCGCGGCCTCTACGGGCGCGTCGTCGAAAAACACGAGCGCATCCCCACGCCCTGGGCCGGCGACGGCGACCGCGAAGCCCCCGGTTTCGATCCCGAACGCCCCGGTGCGCGGTAACACCATGTGCCGGTGGAAATCAGACTTAAAAAGCGGCGCGGGCCGCCGCCGCCGGTTACCGGCGCGTCCAGTATCGCAGTGCGGAGAGCATGAAGTTTTCCAGCGCGGCGGACTCGTTCAGGTTCAGGCGCAGAAGCTGCGTCGCATGCTCCAGTTGCCTGATGGAATCGGTGAACGCGCGGGTGATCGCGGGGGCGCCGGCGTTGAGCCGGGGCAGCGCAAACGCGCGGGTCGCCTCCTCGATCTCGACAAACAGGCGCAGCCGGAGGTCGTTGGTGATGCCGGTCGCGAGGGCCAGCTCCTCCTCCTCGGTGAGGTCGGGCGGGAGCCCGGCCTTTTGCTTTTTCCAGACTTCCTGCGTGGCAAATTCGAGGATGGCGCCGAAACGGGAGACCAGCCCATAGACCGCCATGAGACAGTCGGCGGCGGCGCGTTTGCCGGCGATGCCCTCCGCGAGGCGCGCGAGCCACGCCGTGTAATCGGCGAGCCACGCCGCCCAGCCGTCGGGCGCATACGCGGCGGCGGCGGCGGGGAAGCGGAAGGTGAGGCAGCGGCTGCGGATGGTGGGCAGCAGCGCGTAGGGGCGCGTGGTGAGCAGCAGGAGCGTGGTGTCGCCGGGAGGCTCCTCCAGCGTCTTGAGAAACGCGTTGGCCGACTCCGCGTTCGCCCGGTCAACCTCGTGCACGATGCCGACCTTGCGGACGGAGATGGCAGGCGTGACCGACAGCCGGGCGATGAAATGGCGCATCGTCCCCTCCTCGGCGGAGGTTTTGCCCACGGGAATCATGCGCATTTTCCCGCGCGGCCGCAGGTGAAAACAATCGGGATGTTGCGCGGGCGCGAAATGCGCGCTGGACGCGGACGTGTTCAGGAGGCGGTCGGCGATGGCATTGGCGGCCAGCGTGAGCGTGTCGATGTCGCCGCCGGTGAGCAACAGGCTGTGCGAAAGGCGGCGGCGGGCGATCGCCCGCTCAATGACACGGACGGAAGGCGTGCCGGCGAGGGCATCGGGCCATGCGAGGGTTTCGGACTGGATGGCGGACATTTTGAAAGACAAGTGGAACAGCCTGCCCGACCGGCCGCAAGGAATGAGGAAAAGCAAAGAGTTTTTTTCCCCGCCCCGCGTTTGCCGGCGCGACTGGCGGGAACCTCTGAAATCCGCGCCCGGGTGCAACAGGAAGTGATGTCGCCGCCGAGTCTCCACCGCGGTTCTTTTCATTGCGAACCCGGGATTGGCCATTAACCATCCACCATTCCCATGCTTATCGCACGCCGCCGCTTTTGCCTCGCCACCCTCGCGCCGTCCGCCCTCGCCGCCGCCCTCGCCGCCGCCGCCCTCGCCCTCGTCGCCGCCGCGACCCCCTGCGCCCGCGCCGCGAAACCCGCCGCCGCCGCCACCCAGGCCGCCGCGCCCGCGCCCGCGCTCACAATTGACAACACACCCCTGACCGAAGGCCGCCGCCCGCCGCTCGTCAGCTACGCCGACATCCTCGAACCCGCGCAAAAAACCGTCGTCTCCGTCGCCTCCGCCCGCTACGTGCGCCAGCGCCTCCCCTTCCCCTGGCTGGCGCCCGGCGGCGGACGCGAGCTCAAACAGGAAGGCATCGGCTCCGGCGTCATCATCACCCCCGACGGCTACATCCTCACCAACCACCACGTCATCGAGGACGCCGACGAAATCATCGTGCGCCTCGCCGACGAACGCGAATTCAAAGCCGCCATCATCGGCTCCGACCCGAAAACCGACATCGCCGTCCTCAAAGTGGACCCCGCCGCCGCCAGCCTCCCCGCCGCCACGCTCGCCGACAGCGACAAACTCCGCGTCGGCGACATCGTCTTCGCCATCGGCAACCCCCTCGGCGTCGGCCAGACCGTCACCATGGGCATCGTCTCCGCCACGGGCCGCCGCGTCGGCATCCTCGACGAAGTCGCCGGCTACGAAGACTTCATCCAGACCGACGCCGCCATCAACCAAGGCAACTCCGGCGGCGCGCTGCTCGACGCGAAAGGCCGCCTCGTCGGCATCAACAGCGCCATCCTCTCGCCCAACCGCGGCAACATCGGCATCGGCTTCGCCATCCCCGTCACGCTCGCCCGCGCCATCCTGGACGGCCTCGTGACCCGCGGCAAAGTCACCCGCGGCTACCTCGGCGTAAGCGTGGACTCGCTCGGCGGCGAACTGGCCGGGATCCTCGGCCTCCCGCGCGACACCCGCGGCGTCATCATCACGGACCTCACGCCCGGCGGCCCCGCCGAGCAGGCCGGCCTGCGACGCTACGACGTGCTCACCGCCATCAACGGCCAGCCCGTCGCCACCTTCCAGGAACTCCGCCTCCAGATTGCGCGGCAGCCCCCCGGCAGCGAAATCGCGATCAACCTTTTGCGTGACGGAAAAGAGCAACGCCTCACCGCGCGCCTCGGCGGCCAGGACGGGACCCCCGGCTACAACGAACTGCTCCCCGGCGTGCGCGTGCACCGCCTCACCGGCGAACACCGCCGCGCCCTCGGCCTCGACCCGCGCCTTGACGGCCTCGTCATCGCCTCGGTGGACGAGGACTCGCCCTACGCGGGCCGCCTCGCGCCCGACATGGTCATCGTCGAAATCAACCGCATCCCCGCCGACGGCATGGAGACCGCGCGCCGCTTGCTCATCGCCGGCCGCAACCTCCTCACCATTTACCAGAACGGCGTCTTCCGCCCGCTCGTGATCATGGTGAGATGAGGCCGGCCAGGCAGACTTGGAAGTCTGCGCCACGGCTGACCGCGTGACGTGACATCGGATTCTTGGATTCCCGCTATTTTGAATGGATTTCCCCTCGCGCCGCCGCGAAGCGGAGACAGCGATTGCCCTTTTCAGCCCCGAAGGGGCCGCCGTGGGTTCCCCGCTGCGCTCGTCACCTACGACTAACCTCAATACTGCTTAATTAATGTTAATGATAATCTGGATGGTCTTAATTTTGAGGGCTTTGGTTTTCTGGGTGGAGCGATTTCTCAATTTGCAGCCGCTCATCTTGCGTTTCACGCCCCGCGGGTTGCCGCGCGTGATGCGTGCGGGCAGCACCACCTCGACAATCTCATGGATTATCCGCCGTTGGAGCATGTGCATCTTCCGAGGGGGAAAAGCCCGCCTTGAAGGCGGGCGGCTTGCGTTTGATCACCTCGACGCTGTGGGTAAAACCCAGCCGGTCCGGGTCAATGTCGTTGGCCAGCGCGGCCTGGTGCATGAGATCGCGCACGCTGTGGTGCGCCGGCAGGAAGCCG